>NZ_JAVRHI010000259.1:0-23683 GCF_034105845.1 Streptomyces sp. CRN 30
ACCGGGAGGCGCAGAAGGCCCGCATCCAGGTCATCGCCATCGCCGGAGGCAAGATGGCCACCGCTCTCGGCTGCACCAACGACCCCGGCCTCTCCCCCACCGCCGAGATCGAATGGCTCGACGAAGGCACCGAGTTCACCGGCGGCCGGTGACACACGTCGCATCCGCCCCCGGGCCACCCGGTCGCCGTCAAGGATCAGCCGCCCTCTACCGTGTCCCCGTGACTACGTCTGCCGCCCAGGACACGCCCGGCCGCTCCGGCCCCACCGCCACCACCGAGGCCGACCCCCGCGAGGTGGGCCGGGTCCGCACCGAGTACGCGCCCGCGCACGACGGCGACCCGGACCCCGGCGAGATCGTCTGGACCTGGGTGCCGTACGAGGAGAACGACGGGCGGGGCAAGGACCGGCCCGTGCTCGTGGTGGCCCGGGAGCCCGGGGGCACGCTGCTGGCCGTCCAGCTGTCCAGCAAGGGGCGGGACGGGGACCGCGACTGGGTGCCGATCGGCAGCGGGCCGTGGGACCGGTCGGGGCGCGCCTCGTGGGTGGCCGTGGACCGGCTGCTGCGGCTGCACGAGGCGGGCATGCGGCGCGAGGCCTGCGCGCTGGACCGGATGCGCTTCAACTCCGTGGTGCACCGGCTGCGGGAGCACTATGGCTGGCGCTGACGGTGCGGGGGTTCACCGTGCGCCCGCGGTCCTGGTGAACGCCCGCTCGAACGCCCCCCGCACCACCGCCCCCGCCGTACGGTCGAGCACGCCGAACACGACGTGCTCGAAGCGTCCGTCGAACCGTCCGCCGGTCAACAGCAGCGCCCGGAACGCGCCCGCGACCTGCTCCGGGTCGTTGCCGAGGCCCCCGCAGCCCCAGGCGCCCAGCACCAGTCGCCGGTAGCCGCACGCCGCGGCCGTCCCCAGGACCCGTCCGGCGCGGACCGCCAGGGCGCCCGGCAGGCCGGGCACGCGCTCCGGGGCCGTACGCCGGACGACCGCGGCGTTGGGCGCGGCGGACGTCAGGAACCCGGCGGCGTACGGCTCGTCCAGGAGCGTGCGGCCCGTACATCCGTGTCGCGGCGCGCGCGGCCGCCGCCGACTCCGCGATGCGCACCTCGTGGCCGCCGGGTGCGCGGTAGGCGCCCGCCGTGACGATGTCCTCCGTCTCCCGCGCGATCCCGCGCAGCCGCGCGCTCATCGCGCCACCCCCGTTGCGTCCCCCGTCGTCCTCACTGCCGCATCGTGGGCGACGGCGGCGTCGTCCCGCAACGGAACATCGCGGTCCGGACGGCGTATGACGCACCGTCCGAGTGCCGGTTCACGGCGCCCGGGACGGGACCTGCCGGTGCCGTCGGGCGTCCGGGGCACCCTTGTGCGATCCGGCCAGATGGTTTTGGGTGGAACGAGCGTTGCCGGTCCGGCCGACTCCGGTCCCGGGCCGGTGGCGGCATGCTGGTGTCTCAGGAGGATCCCGACATGTCTGACTCCATCGGCGACTGTACGGAGCCCCGCTCACCCGTCACCGAGGCCGACGCCGAAGCGCTGGTCCGCGGCATCTGCTTCAAGACCGGTCCGCCCCGCACCCTCGGTGTCGAACTGGAATGGCTCGTCCACGAACGGCGGCGACCGCGCCTGCGGGCCTCGCCCGAGCGGCTCGAAGCGGCCTACGCCGCACTGCGCACCCTGTCCCTGACCTCATCGCTCACCGTAGAGCCCGGCGGCCAGCTGGAACTCAGCTCGGCGCCCGCCGCCACCCTGACGGACGTCGTCCGGTCCGTCTCGGCCGATCTCGCCGCCGTCCGCGCCGTACTGCGCGAGGCGGACCTGGCCCTCCGCGGCCACGGCCACGATCCCTGGAACTCCCCGCAGCGGTACCTCCACGAGCCCCGCTACGACGCGATGGAGACCTACCTCGACCGCTTCGGGCCCGAGGGCCGCGCCATGATGTGCTCCTCCGCCTCCGTCCAGGTGTGCCTGGACGCCGGGTACGAGGAGCCCGGCCCGCTCGGCCTCGGACGGCGCTGGTGGCTGGCCCACCAGCTGGGCGCCGTGCTGCTGGCCGCGTTCGCGCACTCGCCCCTGGCCCGGGGCCGCCCCACCGGCCGGCGGTCCACGCGGCAGTCCCTCTGGGCGGCGATGGACCCCGGCCGCACCCTCGCCCCGCCGCTCGACGGCGATCCGCGGGCCGCCTGGGCCCGGTACGTCCTGGACGCGCCCGTGCTGTGCGTACGGTCCCGGGACGGCCGCGGCCCCTGGGAGGTGCCCGAGGCCCTCAGCTTCCGGGACTGGACCCGGTCGCAGGACCCGCCGGACCGCGCGGACCTGGACTACCACGTGAGCACCCTGTTCCCGCCGGTACGGCCGCGCGGCCACCTCGAACTGCGCATGATCGACGCCCAGCCGGGCGAGGACGGGTGGATCGTGCCGCTGGCCGTGACGGCCGCCCTGTTCGACGACCCGGAGGCGGCCGAGACCGCCTACCGGACCGTCAAACCGCTCGCCGAGCGGGCCGGTCCGGCACCCGCCCCGCGCAACCCGCTGTGGCACGCGGCGGCCCGGTCGGGCCTCGCCGACCCCGAACTGCGCGAGGCGGCGGCCGTCTGTTTCGGCGCGGCGCTGGAGGCCCTGCCCCGCCTCGGCGCCGGCCCGGACGTACGGGACGCCGTCGCCGCCTTCGCCGACCGGTACGTGGCCCGGGGCCGCTGCCCCGCCGACGACCTGCTCGAGCGCCTCCACGGGAAGGACATCCACCCATGACCGTCCCCGACGGGACCGCCGACCCCGAGGCGCTCCGCGAGCGCGCCCTCGACGCGCTGCTCGCGGCCCGCGCCCGCACCGCGCTGCTCACCTCCTGTGTCGAGGACCCCGAACTGACCGCGCAGCACTCGCCGTTGATGTCGCCGCTGGTGTGGGACCTCGCGCACATCGGCAACCAGGAGGACCAGTGGCTGCTGCGTACCGTCGGCGGGCAGGAGGCGATCCGGCCCGAGATCGACGGCCTGTACGACGCCTTCGAGCACCCGCGCGCCGAGCGGCCCGCGCTGCCGCTGCTGCCGCCCGCCGAGGCCCGCCGGTACGTGCACGAGGTGCGCGGCCGGGCGCTGGACGTGCTGGAGGGCACGGCGTTCCGGGGCGGCGACCGGCTCACCGAGGCGGGCTTCGCCTTCGGGATGATCGCCCAGCACGAGCAACAGCACGACGAGACGATGCTGATCACGCACCAGCTGCGCACCGGCGCTCCCGCCCTGACCGCGGAGGACCCCCCGCCCGCCCCCAACTTCACGGGGCCGTCGGAGGTCCTGGTGCCCGGCGGCCCGTTCACCATGGGCACGTCCACCGAGCCGTGGGCGCTCGACAACGAACGGCCCGCGCACCGGCGTACGGTGGCCCCCTTCCACATCGACACCGCCCCCGTCACCAACGGCGCCTACCAGGGGTTCGTCGAGGACGGCGGGTACGACGACGCGCGCTGGTGGGCGCCGGAGGGCTGGGCCCACGTCCGGGCGCACGGCATCGTGGCCCCTTTGTTCTGGCGCCGCGAGGGCCGGCGGTGGCTGCGCCGCCGGTTCGGCGTCGTGGAGGCCGTCCCGCCGGACGAGCCGGTGCTGCACGTGTCCTGGTACGAGGCCGACGCGTACGCGCGCTGGGCCGGGCGCAGGCTGCCGACGGAGGCCGAATGGGAGAAGGCGGCCCGGCACGACCCGGCGACCGGCCGCTCCCGCCGCTACCCGTGGGGCGACACCGACCCGGGACCCGCCCACGCCAACCTGGGCCAGCGCCATCTGCGCCCGGCCCCGGCGGGCAGCTACCCGGCCGGGGAATCGCCGCTGGGGGTCCGGCAGTTGATGGGTGACGTGTGGGAGTGGACGGCGAGCGACCTCGAGCCCTATCCGGGTTTCACGGCGTTCCCGTACCGGGAGTACTCGGAGGTGTTCTTCGGCCCCGAGTACAAGGTGCTGCGCGGCGGCTCGTTCGCCGTGGACCCGGTGGCCTGCCGGGGGACGTTCCGCAACTGGGACTATCCCGTGCGGCGCCAGATCTTCAGCGGGTTCCGCACGGCCCGCGACGCCTCCCCGGAGGCCCTGGCCGCCCGGGAGGCCGTCTGATGTGCCGTCACCTGGCGTACGTAGGGGCCGAGCAGCCGATCGGCCGACTGCTGTCCGACCCGCCGCACAGCCTGTTCCGGCAGTCGTGGGCGCCCCGGCGGCAGCGCTTCGGGACCGTCAACGCGGACGGTTTCGGCGTCGGCTGGTACGCGCAGGGCGACCCGGTGCCGGCCCGGTACCGGCGCTCCGGGCCCGTCTGGGGTGACGCCTCCTTCGCGGACCTCGCCCGGGTCGTGCGGACCACCGCGCTGCTCGGCGCGGTGCGGGACGCGACCGTGGCGAGCCCGGACGGGGAGGCCGCGGCGGCGCCGTTCGCCGCCGGGGCGTGGCTGTTCAGCCACAACGGCGCCGTGGCCGGCTGGCCGCGCTCCCTCGCCCCCCTGGTCCGCGAGCTGCCCGCCACCGAACTGCTGTCCATGGCGGCGCGTTCGGACTCCGCGTTCGTCTGGGCGCTGGTCCTCGGCCGGCTGCGCGCCGGTGACGACGGGGGGCGGGCGCTGGCCCGCACGGTCGCGGAGGTCGCCCGGGCTGCGCCCGGCTCCCGCCTCAACCTGCTGCTCACCGACGGCGGGACGATCACGGCCACCGCGTGGGGCGACACGCTGTGGTACCTCGCCGAGCCCCGCCGCGGCGTCGTCGTCGCCTCGGAACCGTACGACGACGATCCGCGCTGGCAGGAGGTGCCCGACCGCACGCTGCTCACGGCGGGCGGCACCGACGTCCTGCTCACCCCGCTCGAGGACCTCCACGACGACGTGCCGTCCGCACCCCCGCCGCCGAAGGAGCCGATCCCGTGAGCCCTTTCCTCATCACCCGCATCCTGCCCGAGGACGCCACGGACGCGGCCCTGCGCGCCGACGTCCTGGAAGGCCTGACCGGCACCCCCAAGACGCTGCCGCCCAAGTGGTTCTACGACGCGCACGGCAGCGAGCTGTTCGAGCGCATCACCGCACTCCCCGAGTACTACCCGACGCGCGCCGAACGCGAGATCCTGCTGGCCCGCGCCCCGGAGATCGCCGCCGCCACCGGCGCGCACACCCTGGTCGAGCTGGGCTCCGGCTCCTCCGACAAGACCCGGCACCTGCTCGACGCCATGCCGGACCTGCGCGCGTACGTGCCGGTCGACGTCAGCGGGAGCGCGCTGCGGCAGGCGGGCGAGGCGCTCGCCGCGGAGCGGCCCGGGCTGCTGGTGCACGCGCTGATAGCCGACTTCACCAGGGAACTGACGCTGCCCGACACACCCGGCCCGCGCCTGGTGGCGTTCCTCGGCGGCACGATCGGCAATCTGCTGCCCGCCGAGCGCGCCGTGTTCCTGGCCTCGGTCCGCGCCCTGCTCGCGCCCGGCGACGCGCTGCTGCTCGGCACGGACCTGGTGAAGGACCCGTCGGTGCTGGTGGCCGCGTACGACGACGCGGCCGGGGTGACGGCCGCGTTCAACAAGAACGTGCTGTCCGTCCTCGTACGGGAGCTCGGCGCGGACGTCGACCCCGGCGCGTTCGAGCACGTCGCGCGGTGGGACGCCGGGCGGGAGTGGATCGAGATGCGGCTGCGGGCCCGGACCGCGCAGACCGTGAAGATCCCGGCGCTCGGCCTCGCCGTCGACTTCGCGGCCGGCGAGGAGCTGCGCACCGAGGTCTCGGCGAAGTTCCGCCGGGGCGGCGTACGCGCCGAACTGGCCGCGGCGGACCTGCGCCTGCGCCACTGGTGGACCGACCGGGAGGCGAGGTTCGCGCTGTCGCTGAGCGTGGCCGGGTGAGGAGCTGTGTCATGTCCCCGGCCGAGGACACGACACCGGCTCCGACGGCTCACCGACGCCTCGCGGGCAGCGGCACTCTGCGGCACCGTGGAGTGACGCGTGGCACACCGGCCACGGCCGAGAGGAGCACCCGCATGTCCGACCACACCTACCGCGTCACGGAGATCGTCGGCAGCTCGCCCGACGGCGTCGACCAGGCCGTCCGCAACGGCATCGCGCGCGCCTCGCAGACTCTGCGCAACCTGGACTGGTTCGAGGTCACCCAGGTCAGGGGCTATCTCGACAACGGCAACATCAAGCACTACCAGGTCGGCCTGAAGGTGGGCTTCCGGCTGGAGGAGAGCGACTGAGGGTCCGGGCGGCCAGGTGGTGCGGGCCGCCCGGCCGCTCAGGTCCGTCCCTCGCGCTCCTGTGCCGCCTCCAGCGCGGCGGAGGCCGCCGCCCACCGCGCCCGTACGACCGTGAAGCCCGCCCGCTCGGCGTCCTCGCAGACCAGTTCGTCGTCGTCCACGAGCATCCGGATCTCGCGGGTGCGGGCGAGGCCGTGGAGGGTCTCCAGCTTGGTGCGGCGGGCGGGCCTGCGGTCGTCGTTCCGCCGCATGAGGACGCGGCCCTCGGGCAGGCCGTGCGCGGCGAGCCAGTCCAGCGTGGCGCGGCGGCAGCGCTCCGGCCGCCCGGTCAGGTACAGCACCTCGCAGGCCGCGGCGGCCTCGTGCACCAGGGCCACGCCCTCGGCCAGCGGTGGATCGTGCGGCGCGGCCGCGAAGAACGCGTCCCAGTCGCGCGGCTTCCGCTCCAGGAAGCGCTGCCGGTGCGCGGTGCCGGCGAGGGTGTTGTCCAGGTCGAACACCGCGAGGGGCCGGTCGCCGCCGGGCGGGGTGCTGTGCTGCGCCACACCGCCCACCTCAGGCGACACCCGTGTGCCCGTGCGCCGGGACGGCGGCTCCCGGCTCCTCCTCGGTCTCGGACGCGGCCAGGAAGTCGTCGACCATGCGGTGGAAGAGGGCGGCGAGCTGCCCCAGTTCCTCGGGCGCCCAGTCGGACAGCGCCGCCTGCATGCCGCGCACACCGGCCTCACGGACCCGGCGGACCGCCTCCCGGCCGGCCTCGGTGAGCTCGATGCGCTGGGCGCGGCGGTCGTCGGGGTCGGGGACACGGGTCACGTAACCGGACTTCAGGAGCTGCTGCACCTGCCGGGTGACGTGGGAGGCCTCCACACCGAGGCGGTTGGCCAGCTCTCCCGGGCGCAGCGGCTCGGAGTCGGCCATGCGCCGCAGCAGCGCCACGGCCGCGCGGTCGAGCGGCACCCCGGCGCGCGCCATGAGCTTCTCGTGCTGGCGGGCACGCGTGGCCAGGTAGGTGATGCGGGAGAGGGCGCGCTCGATGTCGACCACTTCCGGGGACGGGGAAGCGGGGACGGCGGGGCGCGGTGGTGTGGGCATGGACAGCACTTTACCTTATCGTTGCCTAACTCAAGTAAAGCGGTCACCTGTATCCCCCGGCCGTTCAGACCGTTCCGCCGATGGGCAGCCGGACGGTGAAGACCGTGGAGCCGGGCCCGCCGGTCAGCTCGATCGTGCCGCCGTGCGCGGCCACCAGGGAGCGGGCGACCGCGAGCCCCAGTCCGCTGCCGCCGCGGTCGCGGCTGCGGGCCTTGTCCACCCGGTAGAAGCGGTCGAAGACCCGCTCCCGGTCCTCGGCCGGGATGCCCGGCCCCTCGTCGGCGACCCGCACGACCGCCGTGGCCGTACCGGACCCGGCGGCCCCCTCCCGGGTCACCTCCAGACGGACCCGCGTACCGGCCGGGGTGTGCACGGCCGCGTTGGTGAGCAGGTTGTCCAGCACCTGCCGCACCCGCAGCGGATCCAGACGGAGCCGTACGGGCCCGGCGCCGGCGGTGACCGTCAGCGGGCGGTCGGGGTGGCCCGCGCGGAACGCGTCCGCGGCCTGGCGCACCAGCTCCCCGAGGTCCGTCTCCGTGAGGCGCAGCGGCTCCTCGACCTCGGCGGCGTCCAGCCGGGCGAGCAGCAGCAGGTCGTCGAGGAGCACGCTCATCCGGGCCGCCTCGGCGCGCAGCCGTCCCAGGTGCTTGTCCCGCTCCTCGGGACTGTGGGCGGCCGCGTACTGGAAGAGGTCCGCGTACCCGCGCACCGACGTCAGCGGGGTGCGCAGCTCGTGCGAGGCGTCCGCGACGAACCGGCGCAGCCGCTGCTCGGCCCGGGTGCGCACGACGAGCGCGTCGTCGATGTGCTCCAGCATGGTGTTGAAGGCGGTGCGCAGCTCCTCCACCTCCGGGCCGCCGTCGCCGCCGCCGGCCCGCACCGGCAGCCGCGCCGAGTCGGTCAGGTCGTGTGAGGTGATGCCGCGGGCGGTGTGCGCCATGTCGCCGATCGGCTTGAGCCCGCGCCGCAGCATCGCCCGGCCGGACAGCACCAGCGCCACCAGCGCCAGCGCGAACGCCACGATCTGCACGGTGTACAGCTGCCGCATGGTGGCCCGGATGTCCGTCGTCGGGGCGGCGGTGACCAGGACCACCCCGGACTCCACCTCGCAGGCGCGCAGCCGGTAGGTGCCCTGCCCGCGCAGGTGGGCGGTGCGGAAGAGGTCCTCCCCGGTCGTCGAGCGCAGCTCCGCGACGGCGGCGAGCTCCCCGGCGTCCTCGGGCACGTCGTCGGCGTCGTCGGGCGCGCGGAGCCGGGCGGTGGAGCCGGAGACCTCGTAGGCGGCGGTGTACCAGCCGAAGTACGGCTTGCGCTGCACCGCTCCGTGCGCGAGGACGTCCTTGGACTGGGTGATCTGGACGAGCCTCATCTGGTCGTCGAGCTGGCGCTCCAGGTAGTCCCGCATGTACGTGGACAGCGCCGTGCCCACGACCGCGAACACCACCAGCGACAGCACGCCGAGGCCGAGCGCGAGCCGGGTGCCCAGCGGCATCCGGCGGTAGGCGTGCCGCAGTCGGCCGCCGCTCACCCGGTGACCTGCCGCACCACGTAGCCGACGCCCCGCACCGTGTGGATGAGCGGTGCGCGGCCCTCGTCGTCGCCGCCGTCACCGCCGTCGCCGTCCAGCTTGCGGCGCAGGCGGCTGACGACCAGCTCGACCACGTTGGAGCGGCCGCCGAAGCCGTACTCCCACACGTGATCCAGGATCTGCGCCTTGGTCAGCACGGTCGGCGACTTGCGCATCAGGTAGCGCAGCACCTCGTACTCGGTGGGGGTGAGGGTGAGCAGCCGGTCGCCGCGCCGCACCTCTCGGGTGTCCTCGTCCATCGTGAGGTCGGCGACCTGGAGCACGGAGCGCTGGAAGCCGGGGCCCGCGCTGCGCCGCAGCACGGTCCGCAGCCGCGCCATCAGCTCCTCCACCGCGAACGGCTTGACCAGGTAGTCGTCACCGCCCCGGGTGAGGCCCGCGACCCGGTCGGCGACGCCGTCGCGGGCGGTGAGGAAGACCACCGGCACCATCGTCCCGGAGCGGCGCAGCCGGTCCAGGACCGCGAAACCGTCCAGGTCGGGGAGCATCAGGTCGAGGACGACGATGTCCGGGCGGAACTCCGCGGCCCGGCGCAGCGCCTCCTCCCCGGCGTTCGCGGTGACCGCCTCCCAGCCCTCGTAGCGGGCGACGGTGGCCACGAGGTCGGCGATGGGCGGGTCGTCGTCCACGACGAGGAGGCGCACTCTTTCCACCTGTTCATACTGCTGCACGTCCCTATGAGGCCATGACGGACCCCCTCCTGTGCGCTCCGGGACCGAACCGCTAAGAACTTGAAAGTTGGGCGACAGCAGAACGACAGGTTTCAGCAGGCAGGCTCAAGAGCGCTCGGTAACCCCACACCCGAACACCGAACGAGGAGCTGCCGCCCGTGACGACCGCCCAGCAGGTTCGACCGCCGACCCCGCCCACCCCGTCGGCGATACGGCCGAGAGTGGTGGCCCGCACCGGCCTGTACGCCGTCCTCGCCGCGAACGTGGCCGTGGTGACCGTGCTCTTCCTGCAGGCCGGCACCGGCTCGAGCGCCCTGCTCCTGCTGGGGCGGCTGACCGGCCTGTACGGGGCACTGGTCATGGCCTTCCAGCTCGTGCTCGTGGCCCGGCTGCCCTGGCTCGACCGCCGGATCGGCATGGACCGGCTGACCTCCTGGCACCGCTGGACCGGCTTCCTGCTGCTGTGGATGCTGGTGGGGCACGGCGTGTTCATCACGTTCGGGTACGCCGCGTACTCCTCGATGGACCCGGTGAACCAGCTGGTGGACCTCGCCGAGACCGTCGAGGGCGTGCTGCGGGCGGTCGTCGCGCTGGTGCTGATCATGGTGGTGGGCGCGGTCTCGGTGCGCTCCGCCCGGCGCCGGCTCGCGTACGAGACCTGGCACTTCATCCACCTGTACACCTACCTCGCGGTGGTGCTGGCGTTCACGCACCAGGTCGCCGCGGGGACGACGTTCACCACCTCGCCCGCGGCGACCGTGTACTGGTACGCCCTGTGGGGCGTCGCCCTCGGCTCCGTCCTCGTGGGCCGGGTGGTGCTCCCGCTGTGGCGCAACTGGCGCCACCAGTTGCGCGTGGAGGCGGTCGTCCCCGAGTCGGACAACGTGGTCTCGGTCTACATGACCGGGCGCGACCTGGACCGGCTCCCCGCGCGCGCGGGCCAGTTCTTCCTGTGGCGGTTCCTGACCCGCGACCGCTGGTGGCAGGCCAACCCGTTCTCGCTGTCGGCGGCGCCCGACGGCACCCGGCTGCGGCTGACCGCGAAGGCGGCCGGTGAGGGCAGCGCCTCCCTCCGGCACCTGAAGCCCGGCACGCGGGTGTTCGCCGAGGGCCCCTACGGCGCCTTCACCACCCTGCACCGCACCCGGCCGGACGCCCTGCTCATCGCCGGCGGCGTCGGCGTCACCCCGATCCGCGCCCTGCTCGAGGAGGTGCACGGCCACGCGGTGGTCGTCTACCGGGTGGGGTCGGAGGGGGACGCCGTCCTCCACGACGAGCTGCGCGAGCTCGCCCGTGCCAGGGATGCGGAACTGCACCTGGTCACCGGGCCGCCCACGCCCGACCGGCTGGCCGCGGACGGGCTCTCCGCGCTGGTGCCGGACGTGGCCGACCGTGACGTCTACGTCTGCGGGCCGCCCGGTATGACCACCGCCGTGCTGCGGACCCTGCGCGAGCTGGGTGTGCCCAGGGCGCAGGTCCACTTCGAGCGCTTCAGCCTGGCCGGCTGACCGGCAGCGGGAACGAGGAGAAGAACCATGAAGCGAGCACTGCCCGTCGTGGCGCTGACCGTCGTCGGCCTGATCCCGCTGTGGCGCTACGCGCCGTCGCCTTCCGGCGGTACCTCGACCGAGGCGTCGAGCGGCGCGGCGGCGGCCGAGGTCGTCCCCGCCCCCTCGTCCTCGTCGCCGTCCGGTGCCTCGTCGTCCGGGCCTGCCACCACCACCCAGGTCGTCCGGGGATCCGCGGTGAACACCGAGAAGGGCACCGTGCAGGTGGAGCTGACCTTCGAGGGGGACGAGATCACTTCGGTACGGATGCTGCAACAGCCGGACCACCCGCAGACCAGGGACTCCGTGCCCGTGCTGATCGAGGAGACGCTCTCCGCTCAGGGCGCCGACATCGACACGGTGTCCGGCGCGACCGTCACCAGCGACGGCTACCGGAAGTCGCTGCAGGCCGCGCTGGACGCGAGGGGCTGAGCGGATGCGCCGCGTCGAGCACGTCATGGGGTTCCCGGTCTCGCTGCTGGTCGAGGACGAGGGCGCCCGCGCCGAGGACGCCGATCCGGTCTTCGCCTGGCTGCGGGAGGTGGACGCCCGGTTCAGTCCGTTCCGCCCGGACAGCGAGGTGTCGCGGCTGGACCGGGGCGAGCTCGCCCCCGGCGCGGTCAGCGCGGACCTGGCCGAGGTCCTCGGCCTGTGCGAGCGGTACCGGGAGGCGACGGGCGGGGCGTTCGACGTACGGCTGCCGGGCCGCGGGCTCGATCCGTGCGCGGTGGTGAAGGGCTGGGCGGTGCAGCGGGCGGCGGACCTGCTGCACGCCGCGGGCGCGCGGCGGTTCTGCCTCAACGCCGGGGGTGACGTGGTGGTGTCCGGCGGCCCGTGGCGCGTGGGGGTGCGCCACCCCGAGCACGCCGACCGGCTGTGCACCGTGCTGGAGCTCACCGACGGCGCGGTGGCGACCTCCGCCCGGTACGAGCGCGGGGACCACATCCTCGACGGGCGCACCGGCCGGCCCGCCACCGGCCTGCTCAGCCTCACCGTCGTGGCCCCGTCCCTCACCGAGGCGGACGCCGCCGCGACGGCGGCCTTCGCGCTGGGTGCGGAGGGCGTCGCATGGGCCGCCGCGCGGGAGGGCTGCGAGGTGTTCGCCGTGGACGCGGAGCGGCGGGTGTTCCGTACGGCGGGACTGCCGACCGCGGCCTGAGGGCGGCGGGACGGCAGGACGGCCGGACGGTGGAATCGCGGTGATCACATGGCGAGACGGCCTTGCGTCACGCCTCTCACCAGGCGTTGTCTCACACGGTGAACACCGAACAACCCGCACAGCCGCCCAGCGGCGACGCCACCGGGGACCGCTCCGCGCGCCGCGCCGTCACCGTCTTCCCCCTCCTCGTCCTCGCGGCGGGCGCCCTCGGCCTGCTGCTCCCCGGGAGCTTCGCCGGCTGGAGCGGGGCGGTGCCCTACCTGCTGGGTGTCGTGATGTTCTGCATGGGCATCACCATGACCCCCGAGGACTTCCGGGGCGTCGTCAAGCGCCCGTGGGCGGTCGCCCTCGGACTGGTCGCGCACTACGTCATCATGCCGGGGCTCGGCTGGGCCATCGCCCACCTGCTGCAGCTGCCGCCGCAGCTCGCCGCCGGCGTGATCCTCGTCGGCTGCGCGCCCAGCGGCACCGCCTCCAACGTGGTGACCTACCTGGCGCGCGGTGACGTCGCCCTCTCCGTCTCCGTCGCCACCGTCTCGACCCTGGTCGCCCCGTTGGTGACCCCGCCGCTGGCGCTGCTGCTGGCCGGCGAGTACCTGCCGGTCGACGCCGGCTCCATGGTCACCGACATCCTGAAGACGGTCCTGCTGCCGGTCCTCGCGGGCCTCGCCGTACGGCTCCTGGCGGGCCGGTACGTGCAGCGGGCGCTGCCGGCGCTGCCCTGGCTGTCCGCGCTGACGATCTCCGTGATCGTGATCGTGGTGGTGGCGGGCAGCGCCGACGCCATCAAGTCGGCCGCCGGACTGGTGTTCGTCGCCGTCGTGCTGCACAACGGCCTCGGGCTGGTGCTCGGGTACGGCGCGGGCCGCCTCGGCCGGCTCGGCGAACCCGGGAGCCGCGCCATGGCCTTCGAGGTCGGCATGCAGAACTCCGGGCTCGCGGCCTCCCTGGCCACCGCCCACTTCAGCCCGCTGGCCGCGCTGCCCGCCGCGGTCTTCTCCGTCTGGCACAACGTCTCCGGTGCCCTGGCCGCCGCCTGGCTGTCCCGCCGGGGGCGCTGAGCGCGGACGGCCACGGACGGGACCACGGCCAGGTGCTCGCCCAGGGACCGCTGGGGGCGCCCCGGTCCCAGCGCGCATGCCCCGTCGATCCGGGCCACACTCGGGAAGGGCCCGGGCGGAGGGCGCCCCGGCGGCACCGGACGGTCTCCCTCAGGCTCCGCCCGGCACGGGCTGCCGTGCCGCCCGGCCCGGGTCCGGTTCCGGCTGTGCCGTGGCCGCCGTTCCGGATTCCACCGCATCGTGCCAGGTAGCGCGGGACGCGACGGCCTGCCGCCAGGTGCGGAGCGCCCGGGGCGGCATGCCGACCGCCAGGACACCGGTCACGTGCTCGCCGCTCCGGTAGACGGCGAGGAAGCGGCGCACGTCCGGGTCGCCGTCGACGACGGCGACCTCGTCGTGGCCGCGCAGCCACCCGTACGCCTGCACCTTCATGTCGTACTGGTCGGACCAGAAGTACGGCACCGGGGCGAACGGTCTGCGCGCCGCGCCGTGCAGCAGGTTGCGGGCGGCGGCCATGCCCTGTTCGGCGGCGTTGGTACGGTGCTCGATCCGCATCGAGGTGCCGAACAGCGGGTGGTGCCAGCGGGCGACGTCCCCGGCCGCGTACACGCCCGGCGCGGCGGCGCAGTACTCGTCGCACACCAGGCCGTCGCGGACGGTCAGCCCGCTGCCGTCGAGCCACTCGGTGTTCGGCAGTGAGCCGACCGCCACCAGGACCTCGTCGGCCTCGACGTGTTCGCCGTCCGCCGTCAGCACTCCTGCGTCGGTCACCGCGCGGACGGCGACCCCGGTGCGCAGGTCGACCCCGTGCTCGCGGTGGGCCCGCGACAGCACCCGGCCGATCCGCTCGCCGACCGCGTGGGCCAGCGGTACGGCGGCCGGTTCCAGCAGGGTCACCTCGCAGCCGGCGGCCCGGGCGACGGCCGCGGCCTCGGCGCCGAGGAACCCGGCGCCCACGACGACCAGCCGCCGGCCCGGCCCGAGCCGGTCCCGCAGGGCCACGGCGTCGTCGAGGGTGCGCAGCACGTGCGCCCGTTCGTCCCCGGGGAGCCGGCGCGGGCGTACCCCGGTGGCCACGACCAGTCCGTCGTACGGCACCGCCGAGCCGTCCGCGAGACGCACCGTACGGTCCGGCACGTCCAGCGCGGTGGCGGCGGCGCCGAGGCGCAGTTCCAGACCGAGCGCGTCCAGGTCGGCCGGCGTCCGCAGCGCGACCCGGTCCGGCTCCCAGGCGCCCGACAGCACCTGCTTGGACAGCGGCGGCCGGTCGTACGGGAGGTGGGGCTCGTCGCCGACGAGGGTGAGCGTGCCGTCGTAGCCCTCGCGGCGCAGCGCCTCGGCCGCGGCCAGTCCGGCGGCCGAGGCGCCGGCGACGACGACGCGCCTCACTGCTCCACCAGTCGGATCGCCACCGCCGGACACACGGCCGCGGCCTCCCGTACGTCGTCGAGGAGTTCCTCGCCGGGCCGCTCCGTCAGGAGGAACGCGATGCCGTCCTCCTCACGCTGGTCGAACACGTCCGGGGCGGCCATCACGCACTGTCCCGAAGCGACGCATTTCGGCTCGTCCAGTTCCACACGCATGCTCATGTCCTTCTTCCTCTTCTGCGGGTCGTCTTCCTCTTCTGCCGGTCGTCACCAGGTCACGGGCAGTTCGTGGACGCCGTACACGAAGCCGTCGTGCTTGAACGGGACGTTCTCGATGCCGGTGGCCAGCCGCAGGGTGGGGATGCGCCGGTAGAGGGTGCCGTAGACGACCTGGAGCTCCATGCGGGCCAGCGGCTGGCCCAGGCACTGGTGCACGCCGAAGCCGAACGCCACGTGGCGGCGGGCGTCGCGGCGCAGGTCGAGCCGGTCGGGGTCGGGGAACACCTCGGGGTCGCGGTTGCCGATCTCGTTGGGGACGAGGAGGCCCTCACCGGCGCGGACGGTCTGCCCGGCGATCTCGATGTCCTCCGTCGCGGCGCGGCTGCGGCCGGAGTGGGTGATGTTCAGGTAGCGCAGCAGTTCCTCGACGGCTCCGGCGACCAGCTTCGGGTCGTCGCTCTCGCGCAGCAGGGCCAGCTGGTCGGGGTGTTCGAACAGCGCGGCGGTGCCGAGCGCGATCATGTTGGCGGTGGTCTCGTGCCCGGCGATCAGCAGCAGGACCGCCGTCTCCGTGGCCTGCTGGTGGGTGAGCTCGCCGGCCCTGACCCGCTCGGCGAGGCCGGTCAGCAGGTCGTCGGCGGGGTCCGCGAGGCGCTCGCCGACCAGGCGGCCCAGGTAACCGGCGAGCTCGCGGACGGCGGCGGTCCGCTCCTCGGGGGCCGAGTTCCGGTTGATCATGGTCTTGGTGTTCTGCTGGAAGAAGTCGTGGTCCGCGTACGGCACCCCGAGCAGTTCGCAGATGACCAGGGAGGGCACCGGCAGGGCGAACGCCTCGACCAGGTCGACCGGGTCGGGACCGGCCAGCAGCTCGTCGATGAGGTCGTCCACGATCTTCTGCACGGCCGGCCGCATCGCCTCGACCCGCTTGATCGCGAAGGGCGCCGTCACCATGCGGCGCATCCGGGCGTGCTCGGGGTCGTCCATCATGATGAAGCTGAGGCCGCCGCTCGACGCGTCGCGCGGCGCCTTGACCGGGTAGCCGGGACTGGCGAGGTCGGCGCTGACCCTCGGGTCGGCGAGCAGGGCGCGCTGCTCGGCGTAGCGGGTCACCAGCCAGGGGGTGCTGCCGTCCCACAGCCGCACCCGGGTGAGCGGCGCCTCCTCCCGGATCGCCTTCTCCTGCAGTTCCGTGAGGGCCGGCGGCGGGTCGAACGGGCAGCGGGCCGCCCTCGGCATGGGGAAGTCGGGGACGGTGTCCGCCGTTTCGGGCGCGGAACCGCCCGGGGTACCGGTCGTGGTACCGGCGGCGGTGTCGGCCATGAGCTCTCCTCGGTGGTGGGGGCTCCGCCGGGGCGGAGCGCCGGGTGACGATCGAGGCCTCGATGAGCACATGCAAACAGAGGGGGCTGACGGCCTCCGGTCAGTTTCCTGACAGCCACCTGACGTGACGGACGCCACACCCGTCGACGGCACCGAGCCGCGACGGACCCTCAACCGGCTCGAGTCGCACGTCAGTCGTCCTCCGGGCCCAACCAGTAGCCGAAGCCCCGGCGGGTGTGGATCAGCGCCGGACCGTCCTGGTCGACCTTGCGCCGCAGCCGGGAGACCAGTTGCTCGATCGCGTTGTCGCCGCGGTACTCGTCCCACACCTGCCGGGCGATCTGCTCCTTGGAGAGCACCTTGTGGGCGTGGACCAGGAGGTGGCGCAGCAGCCGGTACTCGGCGGGAGTGAGGTCGAGCACCCGGCGTCCGCGGCGCGCCCGGCACGTGATGTCGTCCAGCACGAGTCCGCCGCACTCGTGCACGCCGCCCCGGGCCCCGCCGTTCGCGTTCCCCGTACCGCGCAGCAACACGTGCATGCGGGCGAGCACTTCGGCGATGCGCAGGGGTTTGGTCACGTAGTCCGTCGCCGCCACCGACCCGAGCCCCGGGACGATCTCGCCCAGGGAGTCGGTCGGTACGAGGAGGAGGACGGCCGGGCGGTCCGCGGGGTCCAGGCGGCGCCCCTGTTCCAGCGGCTGGAGGCCGGGCAGCGCCGCGTCGACGATGACGAGGTCACACCCCCCGTCCGCGAGCCGGTCCAGCACCGCGTCCCTGCTCCCGGCCGCCTCGGTCCGGTACCCCGCCAGGCCCACGGTCGTGCTGAGCAGCTCGAGGGTGCCCGGGTCGTCGACGGCGATCAGGACCTGCTGCCCTCCCCCGCGAGCGCCCCACGCCTGCTCGGCCTTGTCATTGACGCTGCCGTACATGCACACCCCATTGATTACCTGAGTCAAGTAAGTCGCATATGCTTGCCCAACTCAAGTAATTATCCCCCTTCCCTCGGGATCCCCGGTACACCCCGGATCCTCCGGGAGAACGGAGCAACAACGTGAGCGAGACGGGTTTCGCGGGACGCGGCGTCGTCGTCACCGGAGCGGGTTCCGGCATCGGCCGGGCCGCGGCCGTGAAGTTCGCGCGGGCGGGCGCGAAGGTGCTCGTCGCCGACCTGAACCCGACGGGCGCCGAGGAGACCGTCCGGGAGATCGTCGAGGCGGGCGGCACCGCCCTCGCGGTCGTCGGCGACCTCGGCGACCAGCAGGTGGCCGACCAGGTCGTCGCGCGGGCCGTCGAGGAGTTCGGCGGCCTGAGCGTCCTGGTGAACAACGCCGGGATCATGGACCGCATGTCGGCGCTCGGCGAGACCGACGACGCCGAGTGGGAGCGGGTCCTCCGGGTCAACCTGACGGCCCCCTTCCTGCTCACCCGGGCGGCGCTGCCGCACATGCTGGCGGCGGGCGGCGGCTCGATCGTCTTCACCGCCTCCGAGGCCGGACTGCGCGGGGGCGCGGCGGGCGCCGCCTACACCGCCTCCAAGCACGGCGTCGTCGGCCTGGTGAAGAACCTCGCCGTCATGTACCGCAAGCAGAACATCCGCGCCAACGCCATCGCCCCGGGACCCACCGCGACCGGCATCCAGGTGGAGGCCCTGCCCGAGGCCCACGGCCCCGCCCTGATCGGGGGACTGATCGGCGCGAACATCGGCCGACTGGGGACCGCCGAGGAGCAGGCCGACGCCATCCTCTACCTCGCCTCCGACGCCGCCGCCTTCGTCAACGGCGTAGTCCTGCCGGTGGACGACGGGTGGGCGGCGGTCTGACGTGCACGGGGGCGCCGGAGCTGTTGACGCACCGGCGCCCCCTTCTTGTCTTCTGCTCGAATCTCCGCACGTCGTACGACATTTTGAACGTCCATCTCGAACAGACGGTGACCCCAAGACGCTGGTACGAAGAGACGAGGACCGCGGCCACCTCCGGGTCGGGCTCCACCGCAACGCCGCGCTCTCCGGCGACCTGCTGCCCTCGCTCACCCCCGTTCCCGGGAGGCCGCTCCACTTCGTACTGGACGGCATCACGTTCGCCCCCTTCCACGAGGGGACCGAGGACCCGACGCACGCCTGCGTACGGCGCCACGAGCCCGAGGTCGCCTTCGGGAACACCGGCTCGGGGGTCGCCAACCCCGCGAGGCCGGACGGCACCACGCTGCTCGACGAGATCTGGGCCGGAGCGCCGTTCGCCGGCAAGGGCGCGCTCGTGGCGCGGGTGCGGTCGACGGTCGGGGCGTGGGTGTCGGCGGGCCTGCTGGACCGGGCCGACGGACAGCGGGTGACCGCCACGGCGCAACGGGCCTCGTACGCGGACTGAGCGTGCGCGGACCGGGCGTGCGCGGGGAGCGGGGCCGGGGAGGTCCGCGCACGCCGGGGGCCGCCTTTTTTGTATGCATCGTGCACGGATTCCTCCTGCGCCCCTGGGTACCCGGGCGCCCGGTCGCGCCCCGGCGTGACCTGGAAGGACCGGCAGCATGCAGAGGAGGGACGCTTGATGAGCGTCAGGAACGATCTCCCCGTCCTCGGTTCCCTGGGGGAACTGGGGGACCTGGTACAGCGTCATCCCGACCTGTACGTGCGCTGGTCGCGCGGCCCCAGGATCGACCTGTCCAGGGTGAGCAGCAAGGACGACCTCACCGGTGTGCTCATGCCGGGCCTGTCGGCCAATCCGCTCGGCGTCGAGCCGTGGTGGGAGGACCGTCCGGTGGAGCTGTGGGTGGCCAGGCGCCTGTACGACTACTGCCACCTGCCCCGGGAGAAGGGCCGGGACATCCGCCCCTGGGTGCTGCGCGGGCGTGAGGAGGGCCGCGGCCCCGACAACGAGCCCCTGGTCGCCGGCGTCGAGCCGGTGGCCTGGATCGACGAGCGGGTCATCGAGGAGGCCAGGGCGGCGGTCCACGAGCAGACGGGCAGGTGGGGGCCGTTGCGCCGGCACGACGAGCAGTGAGGGAGCTGTGGTTCAACCGGGGGGACACGGGTACTCAGGGCGCGCAGTGAACAGCACGTCGTGATCACCTGACCGAAGGTGAGTGATCACGTGGGGCCCTGACCGTGGGAGAGCGATGAGCGAGAAGAACCCTGTCAAAGCAATGGCCGAGAAGGCCGTCGACGCGCTGCGCGGCGAAGGACCGGCGGACGGCGTCCCGGGCGTGCCGGGCAGCGAGCCGCCCACCGTGGCGGAGCCGACCGAGCCCAGGGAACCTCTGCCGCCCAAGCCCGACCAGGGGGCGCCCGCGACCGGAACCGCCACCGGGCGGCAGACCGGCGCCCCGCCGACCGCCCGCGCCCAGAGCGGGGCGTACCTGACGACCTCCACGGGCACCCGGCTGTACGACACCGACCACTCCCTCAAGGCCGGACCGCGCGGTCCCGTCCTGCTCCAGGACCACCACCTGCGGGAGAAGATCACCCACTTCGACCACGAGCGGATCCCGGAGCGGGTGGTGCACGCGCGCGGCGCGGGCGCGCACGGCGTCTTCGTGGGCTACGGCACCGCGTCGAACGTCAGCAAGGCCGCCCTGTTCGCCAAGGACGTCGAGACGCCGGTGTTCACGCGGTTCTCGACGGTCCTCGGCTCGCGCGGCTCGATGGACACCGCGCGCGACACCCGCGGTTTCGCGACGAAGTTCTACACCACCGAGGGCGTCTGGGACCTGGTCGCCAACAACATCCCGGTCTTCTTCATCCAGGACGGCATCAAGTTCCCGGACGTCATCCACGCCGGCAAGCCGCACCCGGACCGCGAGATCCCGCAGGCGCAGAGCGCCCACGACACCTTCTGGGACTTCGTCTCCCTGCACACCGAGGCCACCCACCACACGCTGTGGAACATGTCGGACCGCGGCATCCCGCGCTCCTACCGCACGATGGAGGGCTTCGGCGTCCACACCTGGCGGCTGGTGAACGCCGAGGGCGCCACCACGCTGGCCAAGTTCCACTGGAAGCCCAAGCTCGGCGTGCACTCCCAGGTGTGGGAGGAGGCCCAGATCACCGGCGGTGTCGACCCCGACTTCCACCGCCGTGACCTCTACGACGCCATCGAGGCCGGCGCGTACCCGCAGTGGGAGCTGGGCATCCAGGTCTTCCCGGACACCCCCGACCAGACGTTCGAGGGCATCGACCTGCTGGACTCCACGAAGATCGTCCCGGAGGAGCTGGCCCCCGTCCAGCCGATCGGCCTGCTGACGCTGAACGCCAACCCCACCAACTTCTTCGCCGAGACCGAGCAGGTCGCCTTCCACGTCGGCCACCTCGTCCCGGGCATCGACGTCACCGACGACCCGCTGCTGGCCGGCCGGCTCTTCTCGTACATCGACACCCAGCTCACCCGCCTCGGCGGGCCGAACTTCAACCAGATCCCGATCAACCGTACGCACGCGCCGGTCAACGACATGCTGCGGGACGGTTTCCACCAGCACGCCGACCACACCGGAGTGGCGCCCTACAAGCCCAACTCCCTGGACGGCGGCTGCCCGTTCTTCGCCGGCGCCGACACCGCCGCCTTCGTCGAGGCTCCGGTGGAGGTGCCCGCCGCGAGCAAGGTGCGCGAGGCCCCCGTCTCGTACTCCGACCACTTCAGCCAGCCGCGGCAGTTCTGGCTGAGCATGACGCCGGTCGAGCGCGAGCACATCGTCGCCGCTTACACCTTCGAGCTGGGCAAGTGCTACGAGCAGCCGATCAAGGAGCGGCAGCTCCAGGTGCTGGCCAACATCGATCCGGAGCTGTGCGAGCAGGTGGCCACCGGGCTCGGCCTGCCGGCCCCGGCGCCGACGGTGCCGCTCGTGGACGTCGAGCCCTCCCCCGCCCTCTCCCAGCTGGGCCGCACCTGGCCGCTGGACGGCCGGATCATCGGCATCGTCGCCGACCCGACGGGCGACCTGGAAGGCGTGCGGGCCGTGCGCGACGCGGTGCTGACCGCCGGCATGGTGCCCCTGGTGGTCGCCCCGGCGGGCGGGGAGCTCGGCGCGGGCCTCACCGCGCAGCGCACCTACGCCACGGCCCGCTCGATCGAGTTCGACGCCATCCTGCTGGCGGGCTCGCCCGGCCTCGGGGCCGACGCGTACGGCGCGCGGGACGCCAAGGCGGGCGAGCCGGGCGCCGGGGCGCTGACGGACCCGCGGGTGCTGCTGATGGTGGCCGAGGCGTTCCGGCACGGCAAGGCGATCGGCGGCTGGGGTGCCGCCGGGCCGGTGCTGGAGGCCGCGGGCATCGCTCCGGGCGCGCCCGGCGTGGTGACCGCCGACAGCGCGACCGGCGCGCTGCGGGAGATCACGGACCTGCTGGGCGCGCACCGCGTCTGGGAGCGGTTCACCCCGCGGGTCTGAACCGGAAAGCACGGGGCGGGCGGCCTCTCGGCCGCCCGCACCCGTGTGTCGTGGTGATGTGTGTCGTGATGGTGTGTGTCGTGGTGAGGGAAGGAGTCAGTCCTCGCCCCGGACGATGTTGTCCTCCGGCCGCGTGTGCTCCACGGTCACCGCGGTGTCCTCGGCGTCCAGGGCGGGAACGCAGGTTCGCACGCCCTTGCCTCTCAGCTGACGGGCCGTCGCCCACCCCGTCTCGGGCCGGCGTGCGACGGGTGTGTCGGTCGTGTGCGCGGTCACGGGACTTCCACTTCCTTCTGCTGTGGTGACTACCCGGCCGGGTCCCCTCGGCGGCCGCCGACAAACGCGGCGCCCGGGGAATCACCGGGCGCCACAGGCGTTGACACCTGTGTGAGCTCAGTGATCGCGCGGACCCGTTTCTCCGTCCTCGACCGCTCCCGCATCCGCGAGGGGCACGACGCCGGTGCGGCGCTGCGGGACACCGTACGGCTGGCGCGGGAGTGGGAACGGCTCGGCTACCACCGGATCTGGGTCGCGGAACACCACGGCGTGCCGGGGGTCGCCGGCAGCGCCCCCACCGTGCTGGCCGCGGCCGTCGCGGCGGCCACCCGGCACATCCGGGTGGGCACCGGCGGGGTGATGTTGCCCAACCACCGGCCGCTGGTCGTGGCCGAACAGTTCGGGGTGCTGGAGTCCCTCTTCCCGGGCCGGATCGACATGGGGCTGGGCCGCTCGGTCGGCTTCACGGACGGGGTGCGCCGGGCGCTGGGGCGCGACAAGGACGACGCCGGGGACTTCGCGGGACAGCTGGAGGAGCTGCTCGGCTGGTTCCGCGGCACCTCCCCCACCGGGGTGCGCGCCCGGCCCGCGGAGGGCCTGACCGTGCCGCCCTTCGTACTGGCCATGGGCGAGGGGGCGGCGATCGCCGCCCGTGCCGGACTGCCCATGGTCATCGGCGACCTGCGCGACCGGGAGAAGCTCCGGCGCGGCGTCGACCGCTACCGCGCGGAGTTCCGCCCGTCCGTCTGGGCGGCCGAGCCGTACGTGGTCGTCTCCGGCACGGTCGCGGTCGCCGACACCCCCGAGGCGGCGCACCGCCTGCTGCTCCCGGAGGCCTGGTCGATGGCGCACGCGCGCACCAGGGGGTCGTTCCCGCCGCTGCCACCCGCCGCGCGCGTAGCGGAGCTGACGACGGCCATGACGGAGAAGGAGCGCGGGTTCTTCGCGTCCGGTCTGCGGGGACAGCTCGCCGGTACGGAGGAGCAGGTCGCCGAAGCCCTGGAGACGCTGATCGAGGAGACGGGCGCCCAGGAGGTCCTGGTCACGACCAGCACCTACGACCAGGACGCCCTGCTGGACTCGTACCGCCGGCTGGCCCGCATCGCCGGAACGGACACGGCCGACACCTGACGGCCCGTCAGGCGTGGGTGCCGGCCGCCGTGCCGCCGCCCCGTACGGCCTCCTGCGCGAGCCGGGCGAGGGTCCGCCGGTCCGGTGCCGTGCCCGGCGGGAGCACGGGCAGCACCCGCACCTCGGCGACCAGAGCGCGCGCCGACGCGACCCGCCACAGCGAGGCGAGCAGCGTGTCGTCACCGACGAACGCCGGAGCCGTGCTCGCCCCCGCGTGCCCGGCGCGCCGGTAGCTCAGGCGTACGGGCTGCACGGGCACGGCGGCGTCCAGCGCGGCCTGGAAGACCGCCCGCCGGAAGCGCCCCTGGGCGCGCCCGCACCAGGTGCTGCCCTCGGGAAAGGCGGTGACCGTCCGGCCCGCGCGCAGCGCCCCGGCGATCCGCGCCACCGTGCCGGGCAGCGCGCGCAGCCGGTCGCGGTCGATGAAGAGGGTCCCGCCCCGGGCGGCCAGGGCGCCCGCCACGGGCCAGCGGCGCACCTCCGTCTTGGCGAGCATCCGGGCCGGCCGGACGGCGGCGAGGAGCGGGACGTCGAGCCAGGAGACGTGGTTGGCCACCAGCAGCAGCCCGCCCGGGGCCGGCGCGACCGCGCCGGTGACGCGCAGCCGTACGCCCAGGGCCCGTACGACGGCCCGGCTCCAGCCCCGTACCAGCAGCTCGCGCGCCCGGGCCGGGCCGC
>NZ_JAVRHI010000260.1:0-59026 GCF_034105845.1 Streptomyces sp. CRN 30
GCGGGACCGGCGCACCGGCGAAGCCCGCGCCGGGCGGAGCCGTCGGCGCGCCGCCCGGGTGGCCGGGGTGTCCCTCGTGGTGCTCGGCCGACGACCAGGCCGCCGCCGGACCGTGCCCCGGCTGATGGGGAGGCGGCAGCGGAGCCCCCACTGCGTGCTGCATCCGGTGCCACTCCGTCTCGTACAGTCGCGTTGACGCTGGCGGGACGGGGCTTCGGGCCCCACTCCCTACCGAACGGTACCGTCCCCGGCCGTCCTGTGGTGAACGGCCGGTGCGGGCTCGAAGTGCCCCGCGCCGCAGGGCGCTTCGGGCCGGTGGACGGGCCCGGGCGGGTGCTACTCCCCCACCTCGCCGTAGGCGGCGAGCAGGACGGCCGGGTCGGGGCCCTCCAGGACGGTGGGCCTGGCCAGGCCGTCGAGGACGATGAAGCGCAGCCGGTCGCCGCGGGACTTCTTGTCCACCTTCATGTTCTCCAGCAGCTTGGGCCACTGGTCGTAGCGGTAGGTCAGCGGCAGTCCGACCGACTCCAGCACCGCGCGGTGGCGGTCCGCCGTCGCGTCGTCCAGCCGGCCCGCCAGGCGCCCCAGTTCGGCGGCGAAGTGCATGCCCACCGCGACCGCCGCGCCGTGCCGCCACTTGTAGCGCTCGTTCTTCTCGATCGCGTGGCCGAGGGTGTGCCCGTAGTTGAGGATCTCCCGCAGCCCGGACTCCTTCAGATCGGCGGAGACGACCTCGGCCTTGACCCGGATGGACCGCTCGATCAGCTCGGCGGTGTGCGGGCCCTCCGGGGTGCGGGCGGCCTGCGGGTCCGCCTCGATCAGGTCGAGGATCACCGGGTCGGCGATGAAGCCGGCCTTGATGACCTCCGCGAGCCCGGACACGTAGTCGTTGACGGGCAGGGAGTCCAGCGCGGCCAGGTCGCAGAGGACTCCGGCCGGCGGGTGGAAGGCACCGACCAGGTTCTTGCCCTCGGCGGTGTTGATGCCGGTCTTGCCGCCGACGGCCGCGTCCACCATGGCCAGCACGGTGGTGGGGACGGCGATCCAGCGCACCCCGCGCAGCCAGCTGGCCGCCACGAACCCGGCCAGGTCGGTGGTGGCGCCGCCGCCCACGCCGACGATCACGTCGGTACGGGTGAACCCGGACTGGCCGAGCGCCTTCCAGCAGTAGGCGGCGACCTCGGCGGTCTTGGCCTCCTCCGCGTTCGGCACCTGGATGGCGACCGCCTCGTAGCCCTGCTCGGCGAGGTCGGCCCGGAGCGCGTCGCCGGTCCCGGCGAGCGCCTCGGGGTGGATGACCGCCACCCGCTGGGCCCTGTCCCCGATCAGCCCGCCGAGCTCGCCGAGGAGCTGCCGGCCGACCAGGACCTCGTACGGGTCGGTGCCCGCCGTGCCGCCGACCTGGATCCGGGTGACTTCCTGCTCGGTCATGCGTGCTTCAACTCCAGAGCGTCGAGGACCGCCTGGGCGACCTCTTCGGGGGTGCGGCCGTCGGTCGGCACGACCGCGCGGGCGACTTCGGTGTACAGGTGGCGGCGGGCCTCCATCAGCTCGCGCCACTGCTTGCGCGGGTTGACCGCGAGGAGCGGCCGGGCGGCACCCAGTCCGGTGCGCTTCGCCGCCTCCTCCACGTCCATCGACAGGTACACCACCCGGTGACCGGCCAGCAGCGCGCGTGTGTCGGCGTCCAGGACCGCGCCGCCGCCGAGGGCGAGGACACCGGGGTGCCCGGCCAGCGCGGCGGCCACCGCCCGCTTCTCCAGTACGCGGAAGGCCGCCTCGCCCTCGTCGACGAAGATGTCCGCGACGGCCCGGCCCTGCTCGGCGACGATGTCGTCGTCGGTGTCCCGGTAGGCACAGCCGAGCCGCTCGGCCAGCAGCTGCCCGACGGTGGACTTGCCCACCCCCATCGGACCCACCAGCACGATCGACGGAGCGCTCACCGGATGGCCAGGTGCTCGAGGTAGGACGCCACGTTGCGGCGGGTCTCCACCACGCTGTCGCCGCCGAACTTCTCCGCCACCGCGTCCGCCAGCACCAGCGCCACCATGGCCTCGGCCACGATCCCGGCCGCCGGCACCGCACAGACGTCCGAGCGCTGGTGGTGCGCCTGGGTCTCCTCGCCCGTGGTGACGTCGACCGTGCGCAGTGCGCGCGGCACGGTCGCGATCGGCTTCATCGCCGCGCGTACGCGCAGCAGCTCACCGGTGGTCAGCCCGCCCTCGGTGCCGCCGGAACGGCCCGACGCGCGGCGGATGCCCTCGTCCGTGGCGACGATCTCGTCGTGCGCCTTGGAGCCCGGCACCCGGGCCAGGTCGAAGCCGTCGCCGACCTCGACGCCCTTGATGGCCTGGATGCCCATGAGCGCGGCGGCCAGGCGGGCGTCCAGCCGCCGGTCCCAGTGCACGTGCGAGCCCAGGCCCACCGGCACGCCGTACGCCAGCACCTCGACCACGCCGCCCAGGGTGTCGCCGTCCTTGTGGGCCTGGTCGATCTCCGCGACCATTCGCTTCGACGCGTCGGCGTCCAGGCAGCGCACCGGGTCGGCGTCGAGCCTCTCCACGTCCGTGGGGGTCGGGTACACGCCGTAGGGGGCCTTGGCCGCGGCCAGCTCCACCACGTGGCTGACGACCTCGATGCCGGCCGTCTCCTTCAGGTAGGAGCGCGCGACGGCGCCCAGCGCCACCCGGGCGGCGGTCTCGCGGGCCGAGGCGCGCTCCAGGATCGGGCGGGCCTCGTCGAAGCCGTACTTCTGCATGCCCGCCAGGTCGGCGTGGCCGGGCCGGGGCCGGGTCAGCGGCGCGTTGCGGGCCAGCCCGTCCAGCGTCTCCCGGTCCACCGGGTCGGCCGCCATGACCTGCTCCCACTTCGGCCACTCGGTGTTGCCCACCATGACCGCCACCGGGGAGCCGAGGGTGAGCCCGTGCCGGACCCCGCCCAGGAAGGTGACCTCGTCGCGCTCGAACTTCATGCGGGCGCCGCGTCCGTAGCCGAGCCGGCGCCGGGCCAGGTGGTCCGCCACCATGTCGGTGGTGATCGGCACGCCGGCGGGCAGACCCTCCAGCGTCGCGACGAGTGCGGGACCGTGGGACTCCCCCGCGGTCAGCCAGCGCAACCTGCTCAACGGTGCTCCTCATGCTCGCGCCCGGTACTGCGTATGCCTCGGTGTCCACGCGTCCTCGCGTACGGCAACGGCGAGACCGGGTGCGCGGCCCTGGCCCGCCGGGACCGATCCTTTCACGTCCGCTCACCGGCACCGGCCGGAGGTCCACCAGACGGGACGGTGGTGACCGCTCCGTCCCTCAGAGTCTGTGTCATGTCCCCGGACGGGCGCGCGACGCCTGGCACACAGGCTCTCAGCGCGCCGCGAGCGCGTCCTCGCCCGCCTGCCGCATGGCGCCCAGCGGCGCGGACGCGCACCCCGTCATCTGCTCGACCTGGAGCACTGCCTGGTGCACCAACAGGTCCAGGCCGCCGACGACGGCTCCGCCGTGCGCCGACCAGCGCGCCGCCAGCTCGGTCGGCCACGGTTCGTACAGCACGTCGAAGAGGGTGGCGGGCCGCTCCGGGACCGCGCCCGACAGCGCGTCCGTGGTGCCGGCCGGAGTGGTGGCGATCACCAGGGGCGCGCGCAGCGCCTCGGCGGCGTCCGACCAGTCGGCCGTGCGCACCGCGACACCGAGCCGCTCGCCCCACTGGCGCATCTCGGCGGCGCGCGCCTCGCTGCGGACGTAGGCGACGACCTCGCCGGTGCAGATGCGGGCGAGTGCGGCCAGGGCGGAGGAGGCGGTGGCGCCGGCGCCGAGGATCGCTGCGGACTCCGCCTTCTCGATGCCGTGCTCGCGCAGGGCGGCGACCATCCCGGGGATGTCGGTGTTGTCGCCGGTCCGCCGGCCGTCCTGGTGGAGGACCACGGTGTTGACCGCGTCGACAGAGGCCGCCGTCCCGCTGATCCCGTCGAGCAGCGGGATGACCGCCCGCTTGAGCGGCATGGTCAGCGACAGCCCGGCCCACTCCGGTCCCAGCCGCTCGAGGAAGCCGGGCAGCGCCTCCTCGTCGACGTCGAAACGGTCGTACGTCCAGCCCTGAAGGCCCAGCTCCGCGTAGGCGGCGCGGTGCAGCGCCGGGGAGAGGGAGTGGGCGATCGGCGAGCCGAGAACGGCGGCCCGGCGACCGTCAGTTGCCCGAGCTGGCATTGAACTTGTCCTTCAGCTTCAGGAACTCGTCGTGATTCGTGGCGAACTCGGTCTTGCTCACGCCGTCGGTCGCCACGAAGTAGATCCAGCCGTCGTCCGTGGGGTCCAGCGCCGCGCTGAGGGCCTCTTCACCGGGGTTGCCGATGGGTCCGGGAGGCAGACCCTTGTGGTAGTAGGTGTTGTACACGTCCGAGTTGTTGTTGATCTCGGACTCGCCGACGTGGATGTTGCTCTGGCCCTTCAGGTAGTTGAAGGTCGAGTCGAACTGGAGTTTCTGGTTGGTCTCGGTGTTGTCGGGCTTGAGGCGGTTGTAGACGACCTCCGCCATCTTCCGGAAGTCGTCGTGGGTCTTCCCCTCGGCCTGCACCAGGCTCGCCACGGTGAGCAGCTGCCACGGTCCGTCGAGGCCGAGCTCCTCCGCGTGCTGCTCGAGGCCGATCTTCTCGTACTGGGCGCTGGCCTGCGCCACCATGTCCTTGAGCACGTCCACGGGCTTCTGGCCCTTGGCCACCGGATAGCTCGACGGGTAGAGGAACCCTTCCAGCGGATCCTTGACGTCCTCGTGGTTCATCGCCCAGTCGGGCAGGCCGACATTTTTCCACTGGGCCTTGGCGACCTCGGCCGTGGTGCCCTCGTCCACCTCGAGGCGCTCGTCGATGAGCTCGTAGATGGCGGCGTTGCGCTTGCCCTCGGCGATGACCAGGTTGTTCCGGCTCGTGGGGTCGAGCATCAGGGCGACGGCGTTCGCGGCGGACATCTGCGTCTTGAGGACGTAGACACCGGCCTGGATCTTGTCACCGTCGGGGTTGTTCGCCTGCGCGGTCACGAAGGCGTCGACGCTCTTGACGACGTCGGCCTTCTTCAGCTCCTGGCCGATCGTGTAACCGCTCGCGCCGCCGGCGATGGTGACGCTCACGGTCTTCTCGGTGCCCTCGCCGATGTAGTCGGGTGCCGCGCCGAAACGATTTTGGTAGAACTGGTAGCCGAAGTAACCGACGCCGCCGACACCCCCGCCGAGGACCAGGACGACCACCAGGCAGGCGACGCCGTTGCGGCTCTTCTTCCCGCCCCTGCCCTTCGCTCCCTTGCCGCCCCGGGCCCGGCGGTCGCCGCGCGCGGCCCGCTCGCCCGGGTCCCCGGCCAGGTCGCCGTCCTCGTTCGCGTCGTCGCCGCCGCCCGCGAAGAACGCGTGCTCGCCCTGGTCGGGGCCGGGATCCCAGTCGGCCTCCCCGGATCGCTCCTCGGGCTCGGCGCGACGGCGGGCCGGCGGCTCCGGCGGCGGATAGGCCTCGGGAGAGCCGTAGAAATCGGCCTGGTCGGCGCCGTGCGCCCCGGCCTGGTTGCCGTAGGGGTCCAGGGGGTCGGCGGGGTACGGAATCTGCGGCTGTTCCGGCGCGCCGGGGGACCAGCCGCCCTGGTACTCCTGCTGGCCCTGGTGGGCGTACGGCTCATGCTGCTGCCCGTCGTACTGCTGCGGGTAGGGCTGCTGTCCCTGGGCATAGGCCTCCTGCGGACCCTGGCCCCATTCGCCGTACTGCGGCTGCTGCTGGGGCCGGCCGTCGTAAGAGGGCTGCTGGGCCTGCTGCCCTTCCCACCCGTCGTTCCCGTACAACGGGTCCTCCGGATGCCACGGTTCGGAGCCTTGGCCCCGGCCATACTGAGTCATCGATCCCCTAGAGCCGCGAGACGGCGACCGTCCGGCTCCCTGGTCCGGCGCCCGTTCCGCCTCTCTCTGTGCGGTGGCTGTTCGAAAACCCCGCATCGCGCGGAACGTTACCGTATCGCGATCAGATAACCACTTCGACGCCCTCGCCCGGCGGCTCACCTGACACCCGTTCGGATTCGAGCGCCTGCTGAAGGATGATCACAGCGGCGGCCTGGTCGATGACCGACCTGCCCTTCTTGGACTTCACCCCCGAGGCCCGCAGTCCCTGACTGGCCGTCACGGTCGTCATCCGCTCGTCCACCAGTCTCACCTGAACGGGCGCGATGGCGCGCGCGAGCTCCTGGGCGAAACCGCGGACCTTGGCCGCCGCCGGGCCCTCGCCCCCCTTCAGGGAGCGCGGGAGACCGACGACGACCTCGAGCGGCTCGTACTCCTCCACCAGCTGTCCCAGCCTGCGCCGGGCGGCCGGGACGTCCCGTCCCGGGACCGTCTCGACCGGTGTCGCGAGGATCCCGTCGGGGTCGCACGAGGCGACCCCGATCCGGGCGTCCCCGACGTCGATCGCGAGCCGACGTCCTCTGCGCATGCTCGCTGTCCCTACTTGGCGGTCTCGGCGACCAGCCGCTCGACGGCCTGCACGGCCTCGCCGACCGCGTCCGGGTTCTGGCCGCCGCCCTGGGCGACGTCCGGCTTGCCGCCACCGCCGCCGCCGAGGGTCTTGGCGGCGGTGCGGACCAGGTCGCCGGCCTTGAGGCCGCGGTCGCGGGCGGCGTCGTTGGTGGCGATGACCGTGAGCGGCTTGCCGTTGTTCACGGTGAACAGGGCGACCACGGCGGCCCGGCCGCCCTGGATGCGGCCGCGCACGTCGAGGACGAGCTTGCGCAGGTCGTCGGGGGCGGTGCCGTCCGGTACCTGCCCGGTGACCAGCGCGACGCCCTGAACGTCCTTGGCGGACTCGACCAGCCCCGCGGCGGCCTGCAGCACCTTCTCGGCGCGGAACTTCTCGATCTCCTTCTCGGCGTCCTTCAGCTTGCCGAGCATGGCGGAGACCTTCTCCGGGAGCTCTTCCGGACGGCCCTTGACCAGCTCCTGGAGCTGGGCGACGACCGTGTGCTCCCGGGCGAGGAAGTGGTACGCGTCGACGCCGACCAGGGCCTCGATACGGCGCACACCGGAGCCGATGGACGACTCGCCGAGCAGCTTCACCAGGCCGAGCTGGGCGGTGTTGTGCACGTGGGTGCCGCCGCACAGCTCCTTGGAGAAGTCGCCGATGGTGACCACGCGGACGCGGTCGCCGTACTTCTCGCCGAACTCGGCGATGGCGCCCTGCTTCTTCGCCTCGTCGATGCCCATGACCTCGGCGTGCACGTCCAGCTCGTGGGCGAGCACCTCGTTGATCTTCTGCTCGACGTCCGTCATCACGGCCGTGGGCACGGCGGACGGGGAGCCGAAGTCGAAGCGGAACCGGCCGGGCTGGTTCTCGGAGCCGGCCTGGGCGGCCGTCGGGCCGAGAGCGTCGCGCAGCGCCTGGTGGGTGAGGTGGGTGGCCGAGTGGGCGCGGGCGATGGCCCGGCGGCGGCGCACGTCGATCATGGCCTCGGCGCGGGCGCCCACGGTGACCTCGCCGACCTGGACGACGCCCTTGTGGACGTAGACGCCCGGGACCGGCTTCTGCGTGTCGCGGATCTCCACGACGGCGCCGGTGTCGGTCCTGATGCGGCCCGTGTCGCCGATCTGGCCGCCGCCCTCGGCGTAGAACGGGGTGCGGTCCAGGACGATCTCGACCTCGTCGCCCTCGGTGGCGGCCGGGGAGGAGACGCCGTCGACGAGGATGCCGACCACGGAGGACTCGCCCTCGGTGTCGGTGTACCCGATGAAGTCGGTGGCGCCGGCGGTGTCGGCGATCTCACGGTAGGCGCCGAGGTCGGCGTGGCCGGTCTTCTTGGCGCGGGCGTCGGCCTTGGCGCGCTCCCGCTGTTCCTTCATCAGCCGGCGGAAGCCGTCCTCGTCCACGGAGAGGCCCTGTTCGGCGGCCATCTCCAGGGTGAGGTCGATCGGGAAGCCCCAGGTGTCGTGGAGCAGGAACGCCTTGTCACCGGCGAGGACGGTGCCGCCGGCGGCCTTGGTGTCCGTGACGGCGGTGTCGAGGATGTTGGTGCCGGCCTTCAGCGTCTTGAGGAAGGCGGCCTCCTCGGCGAGGGCGACCTTCTCGATCCGCTCGCGGTCGGTGATCAGTTCCGGGTACTGCTGCCCCATCATCTCGATGACGGTGTCGACGAGGTCCTTGACGACCGGGCCGGTGGCGCCGAGCAGGCGCATGTTGCGGATGGCGCGGCGCATGATGCGGCGCAGTACGTAGCCGCGGCCCTCGTTGCCCGGGGTGACGCCGTCGCCGATGAGCATGACGGAGGTGCGCATGTGGTCGGTGACCACGCGCAGGGAGACGTCGGAGTCCTGGGCGGCGCCGTACTCGACGCCGGTCAGCTCGGTGGCCTTCTTGATGACGGCCATCGAGGTGTCGATCTCGTACAGGTTCCGCACGTCCTGCAGCACCATGGCGAGGCGCTCCAGGCCGAGGCCCGTGTCGATGTTCTTGCTCGGCAGGTCGCCGAGGATCTCGAAGTCCTCCTTCGAGGTGCCCTCGCCGCGCTCGTACTGCATGAAGACCAGGTTCCAGATCTCCACGTAGCGCTCGTCGTTGACGGCCGGGCCGCCCTCGACGCCGAACTCGGGGCCGCGGTCGTAGTTGATCTCCGAGCACGGGCCGCAGGGGCCGGGGACGCCCATGGACCAGAAGTTGTCCTTCTTGCCCAGCCGCTGGATGCGCTCGGCCGGTACGCCGATCTTGTCGCGCCAGATGGTCTCGGCCTCGTCGTCGTCGAGGTAGACCGTGATCCACAGACGCTCGGGGTCGAGCCCGTACCCGCCCTTGTCCTGGGGCGAGGTGAGCAGCTCCCAGGCGTAGGTGATGGCGCCTTCCTTGAAGTAGTCGCCGAAGGAGAAGTTGCCGCACATCTGGAAGAACGTGCCGTGGCGCGTGGTCTTGCCGACCTCTTCGATGTCGGGCGTGCGCACGCACTTCTGCACGCTGGTGGCGCGCGAGTAAGGCGGCTTGACCTCACCGAGGAAGTACGGCTTGAAGGGCACCATGCCTGCGGGGACCAGGAGCAGAGTCGGGTCGTCCGCGATGAGCGACGCCGAAGGGACGACGGTGTGCCCGCGCTCCTCGAAGAAGCTCAGCCAGCGGCGGCGGATCTCGGCCGACTCCATCAGTGGTCCTCATTCCGGTTGTACGAGTTCGTGTGGTGCGTCGAGCGCTGTGTCGAGCCCTCGACGTACTTGGTGTTGCTGCGGTTCTCGATGGCGGCGTAGCGCTCGGGCGCGGGCAATGCGTCGCGGTCGACCGGCGCGTGCAGGCCGAGCGCGTCGCCCAGTTCCTCCTCGCGCTGCGCCATCCCGTCGCGGACGTCCAGCGCGAAGCCCACCGCGCGGTCCTTGAGGCGGTGACCGGTCTCGAGTGCCTTGTTGGCCGCGGCCGCGGCGAGCGTCTCGGGGGTCAGCTGCTTCAGCTTGCGGTTGACCTTGGTGGTGGCCCACACACCGGCTGCGACGCCCGTGGTGAACCAGAACGTACGACGGAACATCGCTGGGTCAGTCCTTCTTCCCCCGGGCGTCGCGCCGTGCCCGGCGCGCGGACGGGACGGTACGGCCGACGATCACGGTCCGCCGGGGTGCCCTGCCCGGCCTGTCCGGCGTCTCCTCCTTGCGGCCGCCGATGGCACGGCGCACGCCGTAGCCGAAGGCCGCGACCTTCACCAGCGGGCCGCCGAAGGTGGAGGCGACGGTGGTGGAGAGCGCCGAGGCGTTGGAGGTGACCTCCTGGACGTCGGAGGCGATCGCGTCGACCCGGTCGATCTGCGTCTGCGCGGAGCGGACCGCGGAGGAGGCGTCGGCGAGCAGCGGGACCGCCTGATCGGTCACGTCCGCGACGAGCTTGGTGGTCGCCCTGAGCGTCTGGGCCAGCCTCGCCAGTGCGACGGCGAGGAAGGAGACCAGGATCGCCCAGAACACGGCCACCAGGATCCCGGCCACCTCTCCACCGGACACTGCGCACCCGCTCCCTGGCACTTGCCTGAACATCGAAAAGTCGTGCTCCCGAGCCTATCGCGCCGGGGATGTCACCTCGTACCGCATTAACGCCTCGCCGCGGAACGCGGAAAGCCCGCCGCCCCGCCCGCCTCGAAGAGGGCGGGGGAACGACGGGCTGACGCGCGAGGGGACTACGTCCGCCGAAGCAGGATCAACGGGCGTAGTACTCGACGACGAGCTGCTCGTCGCAGATCACCGGGATCTCCTTGCGGTTCGGCTCACGGTCCAGGCGGAACGCCAGGGCCTTGAGGTTCACCTGGAGGTAGCGCGGGGTCTCGCCGTCCGCGGCGAAGCCACCCTCGCGGGCGACCTCGAACAGCGGCTTCTGGCGGCTGCGCTCACGGACCATGACGACGTCGTCCGGCTTGACACGGAAGGACGGCTTGTCGACCTTCTGGCCGTTGACCTCGATGTGGCCGTGGACGACCATCTGGCGGGCCTGGTAGATCGTGCGGGCGATGCCCGACCGCAGGACCAGGGCGTCGAGGCGGCGCTCGAGCTCGATGACCAGGGCCTCACCGGTCTTGCCCTGCGTCTTGGCGGCACGCTCGTAGGCGCGGACGAGCTGGCGCTCGGAGACGTCGTACTGCGCGCGCAGACGCTGCTTCTCGAGCAGACGGACCTTGTAGTCCGAGTTCTGCTTGCGGCCGCGGCCGTGCTCGCCCGGCGGGTAGGGGCGGGCCTCGAAGTACTTGACGGCCTTCGGGGTCAGCGCGATGCCGAGGGCACGCGACTTCTTGACCTTGGGGCGGGACTGGTTCGCCACTGTTTCTCTTCTCTTAAGTGTTCGGCTCGTCAGGGTTTGAGGGAGGTCGCATCCGCAGCCGGGGAATCCCGCCCCGGACCGGTCGGGTCCGAGATGGGTAGCCGCTCCCCTGGTCTGGGCACATATGTGCAGCACGCGAGTGGCCCACCGACCTCTCCCGGAGCTCCGGATGGTGGTGGGCTGCCCGCGACACCTTCGACGGTGCGCGACGCTCCTGGATCCCGCTGGGGGCTCCGGCCGGGTGTCCCGCTCTGACAGCGCGGGACTCGGCACTCCGGGCGAGTTTACAGGGTGCTCAGGACCGCTTGCGACCGAGGTGCTTCCTCGTCCACTCCACCGCGTCCGCGTAGCGCGCCTCGGCGCCGTGCCGGGTCGGCGTGTAGTACGTACGGTCCTTGAGCTCGTCCGGGGCGTACTGCTGGGCGGCGATGCCCTCGGGCAGGTCGTGCGGGTACACGTACCCCTGCGCGTGGCCGAGCTTGGCCGCGCCCTTGTAGTGGCCGTCACGCAGGTGCGTGGGCACGGGGCCGGCGAAGCCCTTGCGGACGTCCTCCATGGCGGCGCCGATGGCGGTGGTCGCCGCGTTGGACTTGGGGGCGAGGGCGAGCGCGATGGTGGCGTGGCTGAGGGTGAGGGCGGCCTCGGGGAAGCCGATCATGGCGACGGCCTGGGCGGCGGCGACCGCGACGGGCAGCGCGTTCGGGTCGGCGAGGCCGATGTCCTCGCTGGCTGAGATCATCAGCCGCCGGGCGATGAACCGGGGGTCCTCGCCCGCCTCGATCATGCGGGCCAGGTAGTGCAGGGCAGCGTCGACGTCGGAGCCGCGGATCGACTTGATCAGGGCGCTCGCCACGTCGTAGTGCTGGTCGCCGGAGCGGTCGTACTTCACCGCGGCCCGGTCGACGGTCTCCTCCAGGGTCTGGAGGCTGATCTCCGTCTCGCTCTTGTCGAGGGCGGCTCCGGCCGCGGCCTCCAGGGCGGTCAGCGCGCGGCGGGCGTCACCGCCGGCGATGCGCAGCAGGTGGTTCTCCGTCTCCTCGGGGAGGGTGACGGAGCCCTTGAGGCCGCGCTCGTCGGCGAGGGCCCGGCGGAGCAGTCCGCGCAGGTCGTCGTCGGTGAGAGGTTCGAGGGTGAGGAGGAGGGAGCGGGAGAGGAGGGGCGAGATCACGGAGAAGTACGGGTTCTCGGTCGTCGCCGCGATCAGGGTGACCCAGCGGTTCTCGACCGCGGGGAGCAGGGAGTCCTGCTGCGCCTTGCTGAAGCGGTGGATCTCGTCGAGGAAGAGGACGGTCTCGGTGCCGTAGCCGCCGGTGGCGCGGCGGGCGCCGTCGATGACCGCGCGGACCTCCTTGACGCCCGCGGTGATCGCGGAGAGCTCCACGAAGCGCTTGTTGGTGGCCTTGGAGACGACGTACGCGAGGGTCGTCTTGCCGGTGCCGGGCGGGCCCCACAGGATCACCGAGGACGGTCCGGCCGGTCCCCCGCCGGACTCGCCGACGAGCCGTCGCAGGGGTGAACCGGGCTTGAGCAGGTGCTGCTGGCCCACGACCTCGTCGAGGGTGCGCGGGCGCATCCGGACCGCCAGGGGGCTGCTGGACGGTTCCTTCTCCTGGCGGTCTTCGGCGGCGGCGGTGAACAGGTCGGGCTCCACGGTGAAACCCTAAATCACCGCACCGACAGCGCGGCGGGCGCCGTCGGTCCGTCCGTCAGCTGGTCCGTCGACCCGTCCGTCAGCTGGTCCAGAAGTCCCACCAGCGGGTCAGGATCAGCATGCCGATGACGCCGATGTGCACCACCGGCAGGACCCAGGTGAACTCGCCGAAGAAGCCCCGCAGCCAGCTGGGGGCGGGCAGGAAGCCCTTGCGGACGTTGAGCGACGTCACGTACCAGAACATGACGATGGTGGCGACCCAGGCCAGGCAGCACCACAGGCACAGCGAGTTGATCCGGTACAGGGACTGGAACTGCAGCCAGGTGACGAAGCCGACACCGAAGAGCGTGCCGGCGTTGAAGGTGAGCCAGTACCAGCGCGGGAAGGAGCCGCGGGCGAGCAGGCTCATGCCGACGCCGATGACGATGGCGTACGCGACGAGACCGAGCATCGGGTTCGGGAAGCCGAAGACCGAGGCCTGGTCGCTCTTCATGATGTTGCCGCAGGAGACGACCGGGTTGAGGCTGCACGCGGGCTGGAAGCTCGGGTCCTCGAGCAGTTTGAACTTGTCGATCGTGATGATCCAGGAGGCCAGCAGCCCGGCCGCGCCGGTGATCAGCAGCATGATCGCGAAAGCGCGCCCCGTGCCCACCGCACGCGGGGTGTCCGCGGATCCCCGCTCCCGTTCGACGGGAACGTCTCTCACTGTCGTCTTGGTCATCAGTCGTGTCCGTAGCGTCGTCGAGGAAACCGTCCAACACGGTCATTCTGCCGTACACAGTCGTCCGTCCACCGTCGGTTGGACGTAAGGAAGGACGTTCGGCGGGCGCCGGAGGGACCAAGGGGCCCCGGGCCGCCTCGCGGCGGTCCGGGGCCCCGGGCCGGTCGTGCGGCCGGTCACGGACGGCCGAGCAGCGACTCCAGCTCCGCCACGATCTCGTTCACGCCGATCGCCCGCTGCTCGCCGGACTCCATGTCCTTGAGCTGGACGACGCCCTCGGCGAGGTCGCGCTCACCCGCGACGATCGTGAAGCGCGCACCGCTGCGGTTGGCGTTCTTCATGGCGCCCTTGAGGCCCTTGCCGCCGTACGCGAAGTCCGTCGCGACGCCCACCTTGCGCAACTCGGTGACCTTGGCGAACAGCACCCGACGGGCCTCCTCGCCGAGCGGCACCGCGAAGACGCTGGTGGTCGCGGGCAGGGCGAGCTCGACGCCCTCCGCCTCCAGGGCGAGGACCGTGCGGTCCACGCCGAGGGCCCAGCCCACGGACGGCAGCGCGGGGCCGCCGATCATCTCCGAGAGGCCGTCGTAACGGCCGCCGCCGCCCACCGCGGACTGGGAGCCGAGGCCGTCGTGGACGAACTCGAAGGTCGTACGGGTGTAGTAGTCGAGACCGCGGACCAGCTTGGGGTCGTCCTCGAAGGCCACGCCCGCGGCCGTGATCAGCTCGCGGACCTCCTCGTGGTACGCCTTGCAGGCGTCGCACAGGTGGTCGCGCAGCAGCGGGGCGTCCGCGAGCTGCTTCTGCACCTCGGGGCGCTTGTCGTCGAGGACGCGCAGCGGGTTGATGTCGGCGCGGCGCAGCGTCTCCTCGTCCAGGTCCAGGCCGCGCAGGAACTCCTGGAGGGCGGCGCGGTAGACCGGGCGGCACTCCTTGTCGCCGAGGCTGTTCAGGAGGACGCGGAAGTTCCTGAGGCCCAGCGAGCGGTACGCCTGGTCGGCCAGGATGATCAGCTCGGCGTCCAGGGCCGGGTCCTCGGCGCCGATCGCCTCGGCGCCGACCTGCGAGAAGTGGCGGTAACGGCCCTTCTGGGGGCGCTCGTAGCGGTAGTACGAGCCCGAGTACCAGAGCTTGACCGGGAGGTTGCCCGCCTTGTGCAGGTTGCCCTCCAGGGCGGCGCGCAGTACGGAGGCGGTGCCCTCGGGGCGCAGGGCCAGCCTGTCGCCGCCCTTGGTCTCGAAGGCGTACATCTCCTTGGTCACGATGTCGGTGGACTCACCGACGCCGCGTGCGAACAGCTCGACGTTCTCGAAGCCGGGCGTCTCGATGTAGCCGTACCCGGAGGCGCGCAGCGGAGCGGCGATCGCCTCGCGGACGGCGAGGTACCGGGCGCTGTCCGGCGGCAGCAGGTCGTACGTGCCCTTGGGGGCCTTGAAGGTGCTCACGAAAGGTCTCTCGTCACATTCCTCGTCGGGGAGCGGACCCGGGGTCCGCGCCGCGATCCTGACGGCCGGCGGCCACCTGCCGCAGATACGGGTTGGTGGCGCGCTCCTGGCCGATGGTCGTCTGGGCGCCGTGGCCGGACAGCACCACGGTCGAGTCGTCGAGCGGCAGGCACACGCGGGCCAGCGAGTCGAGCATCTCGGCCATGTCGCCGCCGGGCAGGTCGGTGCGTCCGATGGAGCCGGCGAAGAGCAGATCGCCCGAGAAGAACACGGAGGGGACGTCCGCCGCCTCGGGCATCTGGAAGGTCACCGACCCCTTGGTATGGCCCGGTGCGTGCGCCACGGAGAAGTCCAGGCCCGCGAGCGAGAGCCGGGACCCGTCGGTCAGCTCCTTCACGTCGTCGGGCTCCCCCACCGTCAGCTCACCCATCAGCGGCATCCCGATCGAGCGGCCGATCCCCTTCTCGGGGTCGCTCATCATGTACCGGTCCGCGGGGTGGATCCAGGCCGGCACGTCGTGCGCGCCGCACACCGGGACGACCGAGGCCACGTGGTCGATGTGGCCGTGGGTGAGGACGACGGCGACGGGCTTGAGCCGATGCTTCTCCAGTGCCTCCTCGACGCCCTGCGCGGCCTGGTGGCCCGGGTCGATGATCACGCACTCCTCACCGGCGGCGGGGGCGACCAGGTAACAGTTGGTCCCCCAGGCCCCGGCGGGGAACCCGGCAATGAGCACGATCGTCCTTCTTGTGTCGTACGAGGGTGGCTTCGTGGCAGGCCGTGGAGCGGCCTGCCACGAAGCCGAAGCCTACCGGCGCTGCCGTTTCCTCAGCGAACCCATATACGGTACGGGGCACACGCACGCGGTCGGCGCTCAGGAGACGCCCGCGTACCGGTCGACGTACACGACGCATGAGGAGAGAACCCGGTGGTCAGCCAGGAACAGCGGCGGCGTCAGCTCGCCCGGGAGAAGTTTCTGCGGCAGCAGCAGCGGCGCACGTCGGCGCGGCGCAAGGCCCGCGTCCGCAACTCCGTGATCGCCTCGGTCCTCGGCGTGATCCTCATCGGCAGTGTGGCGCTGTACACGACCGATGCACTGAAGGGCGACGACAGCAAGGAGAACGCGAGCTCGGAGGTGACGCCGAGCGCGTCGGCCAGCGCGGCGGCGGAGGACCCGTGCGAGAAGCCCGCCGGGGGCGAGGTGAAGAAGCTCAGCTACGACAAGGAGCCGGAGCTCACCGTCGACAAGTCCGCGACGTACACGATGGATCTGCAGACGACCTGCGGTGACATCTCCATAGCGATGGACGCGTCGAAGGCCCCGCACACGGTGAACTCGTTCGACTTCCTGGTCGGCAAGGGTTACCTCGACCACACCAAGTGCCACCGGCTCACCACCGCCGGCATCTACGTGCTGCAGTGCGGCGACCCGGAGGGGACCGGCATGGGTGGCCCCGGTTACACGATCCCGGACGAGAACCTGAAGGACGAGCGGCTGAAGGGCGACACCTACCCGGCGGGCACGGTGGCCATGGCCAACCAGTACAACGCCCAGACCGACGAGGGCCGCGACTCCGGCGGCAGCCAGTTCTTCCTCGTCTACCAGGACAGTCAGCTCCCGGCCAACTACACACCGTTCGGGACGATTTCCGATTCGGGCATGGAGGTCCTGAAGAAGATCGCCGATGCGGGCGAGAACTCCGGCATGGGGGACGGCGCCCCGAACGCGACCGTCGTGATCGACAAGGCGACGGTCGCCAAATCCTGACCGCCAACTGCGGAATTTCGGTCGCGCGGGATGCGGACAGCCGCCCCGCCGGTCGCCTATGTTGGCCGTGACGAAACTGTGGACGATGCCCGGGGATGCAGCAATCCCCCGCAGGCATCATGTGGAGGAGGCGCTGTGAGCAGCGACCCGTGGGGCCGCGTCGACGAGACGGGGACCGTGTACGTGCGTACGGCCGACGGCGAGCAGGTCGTCGGTTCCTGGCAGGCCGGCTCTCCCGAGGAGGCGCTGGCCTACTTCGAGCGCAAGTACGAGGGCCTAGTGGTCGAGATCGGCCTCCTCGAACGACGGGTGCGGACCACCGACCTGTCGGCCAAGGACGCCCAGGCCGCGATCGGTCATCTGCGGGAGCAGATCGACGCGCACCACGCGGTGGGCGACCTGGACGCGCTGCGCACCCGGCTGGACAAGCTCGTCGCGACGGTCGAGACGCGCCGCGAGGAGCGCAAGGTTCAGCGGGCGAAGCAGTCCGACGAGGCGCGGCATGCCAAGGAGGCGCTGGTCGCCGAGGCGGAGGAGCTGGCCGCGTCCGAGCAGTGGCGGTCGGCCGGTGAGCGGCTGCGGGCGCTGGTGGACACCTGGAAGGGGCTGCCGCGGCTGGACCGCAAGTCGGACGACGAGCTGTGGCACCGCTTCTCGCACGCCCGTTCGGCGTTCTCCAAGCGGCGCAAGGCGCACTTCGCGCAGCTGGACGCGCAGCGCGAGGACGCCCGGAAGATCAAGGAGCGGCTGGTCTCCGAGGCTGAGGCGCTGTCGGGCTCGACCGACTGGGGGCCGACCGCGGCCCGCTACCGCGAGCTGATGACCGAGTGGAAGGCGGCGGGCCGCGCCCAGCGCGAGCACGAGGACGAGCTGTGGAACCGCTTCCGCGGCGCCCAGGACGTGTTCTTCGCCGCCCGCGGTGCCGTGTTCGCCGAGCGCGACGCCGAGCAGTCCGAGAACCTCAAGCTCAAGGAGGAGCTGGCCGAGGAGGCGGAGCGGCTGCTGCCGATCACGGACCTGAAGGCGGCACGCGCCGCGTTCCGCTCCATCAACGAGCGCTGGGAGTCCATCGGCCACGTGCCGCGGGACGCCCGCCCGAAGGTGGAGGGCCGGATGCACGCGGTCGAGCGCGCCATGCAGGATTCCGAGGAAGCGGAGTGGCGCCGGACCAACCCGGAGGCCCGCGCCCGGGCCGAGGGGCTCACGGGCCAGCTGCAGGCGGCCGTCGACAAGCTGCGCGGCCAGATCGACGCGGCCCGTGCCGCCGGCAACGACGCCCGGGCCGACAAGCTCCAGCAGGAGCTGGACGGCCGTCAGGCACTGCTGGACCAGGCGCTGAAGGGTCTGCAGGAGTTCGGCGGCTGACGACGCCGACGACACGCACGAGGGAGGTTCCGGGCTCGCCCGGGACCTCCCTCGGCCGTTGGCGCAGGAGGGGGCCGGACCGTCAGTACTGCCGCCGCGCCGACGTCACCCGGTACACGTCGTACACGCCCTCCACGCCCCGTACGGCCTTCAGGACGTGCCCGAGGTGCTTCGGGTCGCCCATCTCGAAGGTGAAGCGGGAGGTGGCGACGCGGTCGCGGGAGGTCTGGACCGCCGCCGAGAGGATGTTGACGTGCTGGTCGGACAGGACGCGGGTGACGTCCGAGAGGAGGCGGGAGCGGTCCAGGGCCTCGACCTGGATGGCGACCAGGAAGACCGAGGACTGGGTGGGGGCCCACTCGACCTCGAGGATGCGCTCCGGCTCCCGGGACAGCGAGTCCACGTTGACGCAGTCGTTGCGGTGCACCGAGACACCGCTGCCGCGGGTCACGAAGCCGATGATGGGGTCGCCGGGGACGGGGGTGCAACAGCGGGCGAGCTTGACCCAGACGTCCTCGACGCCCTTGACCACGACACCCGGGTCGTTGTTGCTGCGGCGCTTGCGGCTGCGCCCGCGGGTGGACGGGACGGCCTCGTCGATCTCCTCGCTGGCCGCCTCCTCCCCGCCGAGGGCCTGCACCAGCTTCTGCACCACGCCCTGGGCCGCGACATGGCCCTCACCGATCGCCGCGTACAGGGCGGAGATGTCGGGATAGCGCATCTCGTGCGCGAGGGTGACCAGCGAGTCACCGGTGAGGATGCGCTGGATCGGCAGGTTCTGTTTGCGCATCGCGCGGACGATGGCGTCCTTGCCCTGCTCGATCGCCTCGTCGCGGCGCTCCTTGGAGAACCAGGCGCGGATCTTGTTGCGGGCCCGCGGTGACTTGACGAAGCCGAGCCAGTCGCGGGACGGGCCCGCGCCGGTCGCCTTGGAGGTGAACACCTCCACCAGGTCGCCGTTGTCCAGGGTGGACTCCAGCGGCACCAGGCGGCCGTTGACACGTGCGCCTATGGTGCGGTGGCCGACCTCGGTGTGCACGGCGTACGCGAAGTCGACCGGGGTGGCGCCCGCGGGCAGCGCTATGACGTCGCCCTTGGGCGTGAAGACGAAGACCTCGTTGCGGGAGAGGTCGAAGCGCAGGGACTCCAGGAACTCGCTGGGGTCCTCGGTCTCCTTCTGCCAGTCCAGCAGCTGCCGCAGCCACGCCATGTCGTTGATGGCGTCCTTGTCCTTGCCGACGGCCTTGGGCACGTCGGTCCGGACCTTGGAGGCGCCCGCGACGGCCTCCTGCTTGTACTTCCAGTGCGCGGCGATGCCGTACTCGGCGCGGCGGTGCATGTCGAACGTACGGATCTGGAGTTCGACCGGCTTGCCGCTGGGCCCGATGACCGTCGTGTGCAGCGACTGGTACATGTTGAACTTGGGCATCGCGATGTAGTCCTTGAACCGGCCCGGGACCGGGTTCCAGCGCGCGTGCACCGTGCCGAGCGCCGCGTAGCAGTCGCGGACCGTGTCCACCAGGACGCGGATGCCCACCAGGTCGTAGATCTCCGCGAAGTCACGGCCGCGGACGATCATCTTCTGGTAGACGCTGTAGTAGTGCTTCGGGCGGCCGGTGACGGTCGCCTTGATACGGGCCGCGCGCAGGTCGGACTGGACCTCGTCGGTCACCACGGCCAGGTACTCGTCGCGCTTGGGGGCGCGCTCGGCGACCAGGCGGACGATTTCGTCGTACATCTTGGGGTAGAGGATCGCGAAGGCAAGGTCCTCCAGCTCCCACTTGATGGTGTTCATGCCCAGCCGGTGGGCGAGCGGCGCGTAGATCTCCAGGGTCTCGCGCGCCTTCTTCTCCTGCTTCTCGCGCTTGAGGTAGCGCATGGTGCGCATGTTGTGCAGGCGGTCGGCGAGCTTGATGACCAGGACGCGCGGGTCCTTGGCCATGGCGACGACCATCTTGCGCACGGTCTCGGCCTGCGCGGCCTCGCCGAACTTGACCTTGTCCAGCTTGGTGACGCCGTCGACGAGCAGCGCGACCACGTCGCCGAAGTCACGGCGGAGCTGCTCAAGGCCGTACTCGGTGTCCTCGACCGTGTCGTGCAGCAGGCCCGCCATCAGGGTCGCCGGGTCCATGCCGAGCTCGGCGAGGATCGTGGTGACCGCGAGCGGGTGGGTGATGTACGGGTCGCCGCTCTTGCGCTTCTGGCCGCGGTGCCAGCGCTCGGCGACCTGGTAGGCCTTCTCGATCTGGCGGAGCGTGGCCGTCTCGATCTTCGGGTCGTTGCTGCGCACGATCCGCAGCAGCGGCTCCAGGACCGGGTTGTACGGGTTGGAGCGCTGGACGCCGAGGCGGGCCAGGCGGGCGCGGACGCGGCTGGAGGAGCCGCCCGAGCGTTCCGGCCGCCCCTGGGTCGGGCGCGCGGGTGCGGCCGTCACGCGCTCGGGCGAGGAGGGCTTGGGCCGCGGCTGCTCGGCGGCCTTGCCGGGGGTGGAACGGGCACGCTCGCCCGGACCCTGCGCGGCGTTTCCCGTACCCGGCGCGGGCGGGGCCGCGGATGCCGGCGTCTGCTCCGGCTTGGCGGCGGTCAGTGGCTGGGCCTCGTCTGCCAAGAGAGCTCCTCGTGCGCGATCCGGGTCCCCCGGTCAGGCTCCGGAGACCCCATGGTAGCGATCCCGGGCCTCTGGCCTCTCCTCGGACCGGTGGGACGGCCTTGTACTGGAGGAACACCTGAGGCGGGCCCCGGATTCCTCCGGGGCCCGCCTCCGTGGTGCCGCGCGTACGTGACGCGGGACGCTCAGACCTGCAGCAGCGCGTCCAGCGGAGCGCCCTCGAGGGCCGGTTCCAGACGGGCCCGGCCCCCCAGGAAGCCCAGCTCCATGAGGACGGCGACACCCGCGACCCGGGCACCCGCCCGGCGGATGAGCTGGAGGGAGGCCTCCGCGGTGCCGCCCGTGGCGAGGACGTCGTCGATGACCATGACCCGGTCGCCCGTGGCCAGGTCCTCGGCGTGCACCTCGATCTCCGCGGAGCCGTACTCCAGGTCGTACCGCTGGCTGAGGGTCGCTCCGGGGAGCTTGCCCGCCTTGCGTACGGGGATGAAGCCGACGCCGGCCCGGACGGCGGCCGGTGCGCCGAGGATGAAGCCGCGGGCCTCCAGGCCGACGATCTTCGTGGCGCCGTTGCGGACGACCAGCTCGGCCAGGGTGCCGGTGAGCGCGGTGAACGCTTCCGGATCGGCCAGCAGCGGCGTGATGTCCTTGAACATCACCCCCGGCTCCGGGTAGTCCGCGACATCGCGGATGCGGCTGAGCAGGAGTTCTTGGATGTCGGTCATCGACGCTTTCCGGAGGGTCGGCCGCGGCCCCGGTTGCGGGGCGCGGGCTGGTGGCGCGGGCCGACGACGGCGGCGGCTTCCTCGGGCTCGTCACCGTACGGCTCGTCGGCGGTCCCGTCGCCGTCCGTCGCGTCCCGGTCGGGGCCCTGCGCCCGCTTGGCGAGCACGCGCTTCTTGAGGGCCTTCATCTGCGGCTCGCGCTCCTTGAGGTCGGCGACGAGCGGCGTGGCGATGAAGATCGAGGAGTACGCGCCGGCGGCGAGACCCACGAACAGCGACAGCGAGATGTCGTTCAGCATGCCGGCGCCCAGGACACCGCCGCCGATGAAGAGCAGGCCGGCGACCGGCAGCAGCGCCACCACCGTGGTGTTGATGGAGCGGACCAGGGTGCCGTTGATCGAGCGGTTGGCGATCTCGCTGTACGTCCAGCGGGTCTGCTTGGTGATGTCCTTCGTCTGCTCCTTGAGGCTGTCGAAGACGACGACCGTGTCGTAGAGCGAGTAACCGAGGATGGTCAGCAGACCGATCACCGTGCCCGGTGTCACCTCGAAGCCGACGAGGGCGTAGATGCCGACCGTGATGGTGATGTCGTGGATGAGGGCGATGAACGCGGCGAGCGCCATCCGCCACTCGAAGGCGATCGCCAGGTAGATCACCACGAGGACCAGGAAGATCGCAAGGCCCTGCCAGGCCTTGTTGGCGATCTGTTCGCCCCAGCTGGGTCCGACGAGGTCGGCGTTGATCTCGTCCGCGTCGACCTTCAGGTCCTGCGCGAGCTGCTGCTTGATCTCGTCGGACTTGGCGGTGTCCACGCCGGAGACCTGGATGCGCATCCCGCCGGAGCCGAGCTCCTGCACGATGGCGTCGTGGCCTGCGGCGTCCTCCGCGTACGTCTCCGCCTGGGAGGCCGAGACGCTGGTCTCCGGGGTGGTGAAGACCGCGCCGCCCTGGAACTCGATGCCCATGTTCAGGCCGCGGACGCCCAGGCCCACGATGGCCAGGATGGTGATCAGTATGGAGACGCCGTACCAGATGAAGCGGTGGGCGACGAAGTCGTAACCGACCTCGCCGCGGTGGAGCCGGGCGCCGAGGTTGCCGAGCTTCGACATCTCACGCCTCCTTGGGGTCGACGGTGACGGCGGGACGGCGGGTGCGGCGCAGCGGCGGCCGGGCACCGAGCCGCTTCGGGTCCAGGCCGGACCACTTGTGGCCGCCTCCGAAGAACTTGGTGCGCGCCATGAGCGTCAGCAGCGGCTTGGTGAAGAAGAAGACGACCACCACGTCGAGCAGGGTGGTCAGGCCCAGCGTGAACGCGAAGCCCTGCACCTTGCCGACGCTGACCACGAAGAGCACCGCGGCGGCGAGGAACGACACGAAGTCGGAGACCAGGATGGTGCGCCGGGCGCGCGGCCAGCCCCGCTCGACGGCGGGACGCAGCGAGCGGCCCTCGCGGACCTCGTCCCGGACCCGTTCGAAGTACACGATGAACGAGTCCGCGGTGATGCCGATGGCGACGATGGCACCGCAGACGGCCGGCAGGTTCAGCGCGAAGCCGATCGCCGGGCCGAGCAGCGACATGATCACGTAGGTCAGGGCCGCGGAGATCAGCAGTGAGGCGATGGCGATGAACGACAGGCCGCGGTAGTAGATCAGCAGGTAGAGCACGACCAGGGCGACACCGATGGCGCCGGCGATCAGACCGGCCTCCAGCTGCTCGCCGCCGAGCGCGGCGGTCACCGTGGTGACGCTCGACTCCTTGAAGGAGAGCGGGAGCGCGCCGTACGACAGCATGTTGGCGAGGCCCTGGGCCTCTTCCTGGGTGAAGCTGCCGGAGATCTCCGCGTTGCCGCCGGTGATCGACTGGTTGACGTACGGGTCGGAGACGACCTCGTTGTCGAGGACGATCGCGAACTGGTTCTGCGGGGACTGGTTCTGGGCGAGCTTGCCGGTGGTGGCGGCGAACTTGTCGGCACCCTTGGACGTGAAGTCCATGGTGACCTTCCAGCCCGCGGCGCCCTGCGTGTCGAACAGGGCCTCGGCGTCGTCGACGTCCGTGCCGTCGACCTCGGCCGGGCCGAGGATGTACTTCTGCCACTGGCCCTGCGCGTTCTGGCCGCAGGCGAGGGTCGAGTCGGTGGGCTTGGCGCCGCTGCCCGCCTCGGAGCGCTGGTCGGCCACGGTGCAGTCGAGCGCGAGGTACTGCTCCTGGAGCTGCGCGGCCGCCTGGTCGGAGCCGGTGTCGGCGCCCTCGGAGGCGGAGGCGTCGGCGCTCGCGGAGGCATCGGCGCTCGCGGAGGCCGAGTCGCTCGGGGTGGGGTCGGCCTTGAGGGCCTCGGTGACCGCACGGCCCTGCGTGGTGGTGCTCGCCGACGGGGTCGCGTCGCCGGAGGGGGACGAGCTCGCTTGCTCGTCCGAGGCCGACTCGTCGGGGGAGGCCGACGCGCTCGGGGAGGCGTCACCGCTGGGGCTGGTGCTCGGGGCGGCCGACGCGTCGGTGCCGGAGACCTCGGTGGCCAGCACCGGGCGGAAGTAGAGCTTGGCGGTGGTGCCGACCTGTTCCCGGGCCTGCTCGGAGTCGGTGCCCTTGGGAACGTTGACGATGATGTTGCGATCGCCCTGGGTCTGTACCTCGGCCTCCTGGACACCCAGACCGTTGACCCGGCGCTCCATGATCTCGACCGCGGTGTCCATGTTGGTCGGGTTGATCGCGTTCGCCTGGCCGGGCTCGGTGACCGCCGTCAGCGTGATGCTCGTACCGCCGGCGAGGTCGATGCCGAGACGCGGGGTGGTGTGTCCCGAGGCGAACATCGCCCCGGTGAGCGCCACGATGGCGATCAACATGAGCACCAGGACGCGACCTGGTCTGCTCTGGGCGCTCGCGCTCCGGCCCTTCTTGGGTGCTGCCACCTTCTCGTGTCTCCCTCTCGGGCCGCCCGGTGCCGGAAGGACCCGCGGGCGGCCGTGCCATGGTGTCGGGACTCCGTGCGGTAACGGCAGGTCCCGGGTGAAGCGGGACGCGAACAGGTCGCGCCGCGCTCCCGGGGCGTGCCTACTTCGCGTCGGTCTCGCCGTCGGTCTTCCTCGGCTCCGCCTGCTCGGCCTTCGGCGCGCTGTCCGGCACGGCGTCCGTCACGGCTTCCTCGCCGGCCGTGTCCTTCTTGCCGAGGTCGAGGGGCTTGTCGGCGGGGGCGTCGGCGGCGGGCTCGTCGATCCCGGTGAGGGAGGAGGCGTCGTCCGGGACCAGGGTGCCGTCGGACTGCAGGTCGTGCTCGATGCCGTGCACGATGCGGTTGTACTCGTCGTCGTCGAGGACGCTGCCGATGGCGTTCTTCGCGAAGATCAGCTCGACGCCGGGGCCGGCGTCGAGGAGGACCGTGTCCTCGTTGACCTCCTTGACCGTGGCGTACATGCCCCCGATCGTGCGGACGCCGGAACCGGGCTGCATCGAGTTCCGCATGTCGACGGCCTGCTGCTGCTTCTTCTTGGCCGACCGGGTCATCAGGAACATGGCCCCGATGAGCACGACGAACGGGAGGAGGGTCATGAGACTCACGGGTCGGAACTTCCTTCACACGACCGCGGTGGTGAAGCGGCCTGATGGTTGGGGATGTGGGGGTGCTGCCGACAAGGGCGGCACCGGCGGAGTCTAGGCGAGTCCGCACGCCGGGAACAACGCACAGCATGGCACCGGGGTTCCGGAAGCGGTCGAGTCCCGCGCCGTCACGTCCCGAACAGGTCCTGTTGTCCGTTTCCCCCGAGGGCCTGCTGGGGCGGGGTGAGGTCGAGGTGCGCCCATGCGGCGGGCGTCGCGACGCGGCCGCGGGGGGTGCGGGCGAGGAGTCCCTCCCGGACGAGGAAGGGCTCGGCGACCTCCTCGACGGTCTCCCGCTCCTCCCCCACCGCGACGGCGAGGGTGGAGAGGCCGACGGGTCCGCCGCCGAACAGCTTCAGCAGGGCGGTCAGGACCGCGCGGTCGAGGCGGTCGAGGCCCCGGGAGTCGACCTCGTAGACGGCGAGGGCGGCCGCGGCGATCTCCTCGGTGATCACTCCGTCGGCCTTGACCTGCGCGTAGTCCCGTACGCGGCGCAGCAGCCGGTTGGCGATGCGGGGGGTGCCGCGGGAGCGGCCGGCGATCTCGGCGGCGCCCGCGGGGTCGATCTCCACCTCCAGCAGGTTCGCCGAGCGGTGGATGACCCGCTCCAGTTCGGCGGGCTCGTAGAACTCCATGTGCGCGGTGAAGCCGAAGCGGTCGCGCAGCGGGGGCGGCAGCAGGCCCGCGCGGGTGGTGGCGCCGACCAGCGTGAACGGCGGCAGTTCGAGCGGGATGGCGGTGGCTCCGGGGCCCTTGCCGACGATGACGTCGACGCGGAAGTCCTCCATGGCCATGTAGAGCATCTCCTCGGCGGGCCGGGACATGCGGTGGATCTCGTCGAGGAAGAGGACCTCGCCCTCCTGCAGGGAGGACAGGATCGCGGCGAGGTCGCCGGCGTGCTGGATGGCGGGGCCGCTGGTGATGCGGATCGGTGCTTCCATCTCGGCCGCGATGATCATGGAGAGGGTGGTCTTGCCGAGGCCGGGCGCGCCGGAGAGCAGGACGTGGTCGGCGGTCGCCCCGCGCGCGCGTGCCGCCCGCAGCACGAGGTCGAGCTGCTCGCGCACCTTCTCCTGGCCGATGAACTCGTGCAGGTCCTTGGGGCGCAGGGCGGCCTCGACGGCCTGGTCCTCGCGGTCGGCGACCGAGCCCACCAGCCGCTCGCCGGCGGTCGGGTCGGTCGTGTCGTCCCAGTTCATTGCGTGTGCCTCGCGGGTGGTCGCGGTCGGGTGGGCGGGAAGCTACGGGGAGAGGGGCGCGGCGCCGTACGGTCAGCGCGCCCGGTTGAGGGTCTGCAGCGCGGCCTTCAGCAGCGAGCCGATCTGCGGCGTGCCCTGGGCGGCCTCCGCCTGCGGGGTCACCGCGGTCACCGCCTCGTCGGCCTCCCGGGTGGCGTACCCCAGGCCGATGAGGGCGGCGTGCAACTGGTCGCGCCAGCCGGCGGTGACCGGGGCGCCGACCGCGGGGGCGCCGACCGGCTCCCCGAGGCGGTCCTTCAGTTCCAGGAGGAGCTTCTGGGCGCCCTTCTTGCCGATGCCGGGGACGGCGGTGAGCGCCTTCTCGTCGCCGGTGGCGACCGCGCGGCGCAGGGCGTCGGGGCGGTGTACGGCGAGCATGGCCTGGGCGAGGCGCGGGCCGACCCCGCTCGCGGTCTGGAGGAGCTCGAAGACCTGCCGCTCGTCGTCGTCCGCGAAGCCGTACAGGGTGAGCGAGTCCTCCCGTACCACGAGGGAGGTGGCGAGCCGGGCGGGCTGTCCGACGCGGAGCGTGGACAGCGTGTCCGGAGTGCACTGGACGGCCATGCCGACGCCGCCGACCTCGACCACCGCGGTGCCGGGGGCGAGGGTGGCGACCGTGCCGCTGACGGAGGCGATCATGCCGTACGGCCTTTCGTTGCGTGCGGGTTCGTTGCGTGCGGGGCTCTCGGGGTGTGCAGGGCGACGGCCTGCTGGAGCCGGTTCTGCGCGGGGGCGCGCCAGATGTGGCAGATGGCCAGGGCGAGCGCGTCGGCGGCGTCGGCCGGCTTCGGGGGCGCCGCCAGCCGCAGCAGACGGGTGACCATGGCGCCCACCTGGGCCTTGTCCGCGCGGCCGCTGCCGGTGACGGCGGCCTTGACCTCGCTCGGGGTGTGCAGGGCGACGGGGAGTCCGCGGCGGGCCGCGCAGAGCATGGCGACGGCGCTGGCCTGGGCGGTGCCCATCACCGTACGCACGTTGTGCTGGCTGAAGACGCGCTCCACGGCGACGCACTCGGGCCGGTGCTCGTCCAGCCACTGCTCGATGCCCTGCTCGATGGCGACGAGGCGGTCCCCGAGCGCGGCGTCCGCGGGCGTCCGGACGACACCGACGCCGATCATGGTGAGCGGCCGTCCGGCCACGCCCTCGACGACGCCGACACCGCACCGGGTCAGCCCCGGGTCCACCCCCAGTACGCGCACGCGCGCCCCTCCCTCCGCACTCCTGTTTCCGCAGGCTATCGGGTGCCACCGACAGCGGACCCAACGCGACGGGCCGACGGGATGTCCCGTCGGCCCGTTCAGCTCGCGGCTCGCGGTTACGCGTCGACCTTCGCCATGACCTCGTCGCTCACGTCGAAGTTGGCGAAGACGTTCTGCACGTCGTCGCTGTCCTCGAGGGCGTCGATCAGCTTGAAGATCTTCCTGGCGCCCTCCTCCTCCAGCTCGACCTGCATGGTCGGGACGAAGTTGGCCTCGGCGGAGTCGTAGTCGATGCCGGCCTCCTGGAGGGCGGTGCGGACCGCGACCAGGTCGGTGGCCTCGCTGAGCACCTCGAAGGACTCGCCCAGGTCGTTGACCTCCTCGGCGCCCGCGTCGAGCACGGCACCGAGAACGTCGTCCTCGGACAGCTCGCCCTTGGGGACGATCACGACGCCCTTGCGGTTGAAGAGGTACGACACCGAGCCCGGGTCGGCCATCGAGCCGCCGTTGCGGGTCATGGCGACGCGGACGTCGGAGGCGGCGCGGTTGCGGTTGTCGGTGAGGCACTCGATGAGCACCGCGACGCCGTTCGGTCCGTAGCCCTCGTACATGATCGTCTCGTAGTCGGCGCCGCCGGCCTCCAGGCCGCCGCCACGCTTGATGGCCGAGTCGATGTTCTTGTTCGGGACCGACTGCTTCTTCGCCTTCTGGACGGCGTCGTAGAGCGTCGGGTTGCCCTCCAGGTCGACGCCGCCCATCCGCGCCGCGACCTCGATGTTCTTGATCAGCTTCGCGAAGAGCTTGCCGCGCTTGGCATCGATGACGGCCTTCTTGTGCTTCGTCGTGGCCCATTTAGAGTGGCCGGACATCTGCCTGTCTCCTTCGCGTAACCCATCTCTGCAACGACCTCAGAGATCCTACAAGGACTCCGGTGCCCGGTTCGCGCGCACCATCGAGACGAACAGCGCGTGCACCCGGTGGTCACCGGTCAGCTCCGGGTGGAACGACGTGGCGAGCGCGTTGCCCTGGCGGACGGCGACGACGTGGCCCTCGTGCTCGGCGAGCACCTCGACCGCCGCGCCGACGGACTCCACCCAGGGGGCGCGGATGAAGACGCCCTCCACGGGGTCGCCCTCGACGCCGCGGACGTCGACCGCAGCCTCGAAGGACTCGTTCTGCCGGCCGAAGGCGTTGCGGCGCACGATCATGTCGATGCCGCCGAAGGTCTCCTGGCCCGAGCGCGGGTCGAGGATCTTCTCGGCCAGCATGATCATGCCCGCGCAGGTGCCGTAGACCGGCATGCCGTCCCGCACGCGCGCGCGGAGCGGCTCCATGAGGCCGAAGAGGACGGCCAGCTTGGAGATGGTGGTGGACTCGCCGCCGGGGACGACCAGGCCGTCGACCACGGCGAGTTCCTCGGGGCGCCGCACCGCCCGGGCCGCGGCGCCGGCCGCGGTCAGGGCGATGAGGTGCTCACGGACGTCGCCCTGGAGGGCGAGCACCCCGATCACGGGCGCGGACATCACCAGCCCCGGTTCGCGTAGCGCTCACCCTCGGGCAGGGTGTCGCAGTCGATCCCGACCATGGCCTCGCCGAGGTTGCGGGAGGCGTCCGCGACGGTCTTCGGGTCGTCGAAGAAGGTGGTGGCCTTGACGATGGCGGCGGCGCGCCTGGCCGGGTCGCCCGACTTGAAGATGCCGGAGCCGACGAAGACGCCCTCGGCACCGAGCTGGCGCATGAGAGCGGCGTCGGCCGGAGTGGCCACACCACCGGCGGAGAACAGCACGACCGGCAGCTTCCCGAGCTCCGCGACCTCCTTGACCAGCTCGTACGGGGCGCGCAGCTCCTTGGCGGCGGCGTACAGCTCATGGTTGTCGCAGCCACGGAGCCTGGCGATCTCGTTCTTGATCTGCCGCAGGTGGCGGACCGCCTCGACGATGTTGCCGGTGCCGGCCTCGCCCTTGGAGCGGATCAGCGCGGCGCCCTCGGCGATGCGGCGCAGCGCCTCGCCCAGGCCGGTCGCGCCGCAGACGAAGGGCGTGGTGAACGCCCACTTGTCGGAGTGGTTGACCTCGTCGGCCGGGGTGAGGACCTCGGACTCGTCGATGTAGTCGACGCCGAGGGACTGCAGGACCTGGGCCTCGACGAAGTGGCCGATGCGGGACTTGGCCATCACGGGGATCGAGACCGCCCCGATGATGCCCTCGATCATGTCGGGGTCCGACATGCGGGCCACGCCGCCGTCCTTGCGGATGTCCGCGGGGACCCGTTCCAGGGCCATGACGGCGACGGCGCCCGCGTCCTCGGCGATCTTCGCCTGCTCCGGAGTGACGACGTCCATGATCACGCCGCCCTTGAGCTGCTCGGCCATGCCGCGCTTCACGCGCGCGGTGCCGGTCTCGGAGGTGGGGGCGGGGGTGGGAAGCGTGGTGGACACGGGTGGGGACCTCACTCGGTGAAGAGGGCTGCTGCCATCACGGGTTGATGCCATCACCGAGGAAACGTGAGGCGTGCAGGCCACGGCAAGGGCCAATGCCGAGGCGGTGGCTCGTTCTGGGGCGCCGGTGGGCGGGCCCGTACGGCGCGGATCACACCCCGGCGCGGTCCACCAGCGCCGTCGGCGGCTCGTCGTCCATCTCGAAGGCCATCGGGAAGGGGGCGTGACCCGCGAGCCGGAACCAGCGGACCTTGCGGTGGCGGCGCAGCGCGCGGGCGGCCCGTACCGCGTCGTTGTGGAAGCGGCGCGCCATGGGCACCCGGCGCACCGCCTGGGCCAGTTCGCGGGCGGCCTCCTCGCCGCCCGGCGCCTCCCGTACCGCCTCGACCTGTGCCAGCTCCGCGAGGACGGCCCGCAGCGCCTGGCTCAGTTCGCTCTCGGCGACCTCCCGCTGCTCCTCCTCGGCCTGCCGGGCCGCGTGGGCCGCCTCGTACAGCACGATCGAGGCGGCCGGGTCGAGCACCCCGGAGGTGGCCAGTTCCTGGGCCACCGAGGCGCGGCGCAGCAGCTGCGCGTCCAGGGCGGCGCGGGCGGCGTCGATCCGGGCGTGCAGCCGGTCGAGGCGGCCCGCGGTCCAGCTCAGGTAGAGGCCGGTGGCGACCAGGGCGACGAGGATCCAGATGAGGGTTGCGCTCACGGGCGGCAAGGCTACCCGTACGGGTCGGGACGGCTCGTACGGCTCGGGAGGGCGCCGGTCAGTCCCGGGCCAGCCCGAACCGTGCGCGCAGCCCGGTGCGTTCGTCGGCGGCGACGGCGGCCGCTCCGTCGGTGACCGTCTCGTACACGGACAGGATGTCCGCCCCCACCGTGGACCAGTCGAAGCGCCGGACGTGGGCGCTGCCCCGCTCCCGCAGCTCCTGGCGCCGCTCCGGGTCGCCGAGCAGCCGTACGGCCGCGGCGGCCAGCGCGTCCGCGTCCTCGTTCGCGAACAGCTCCCCCGCCTCGCCCTGGTCCAGCACCTGCGCGAAGGCGTCCAGGTCGGAGGCGAGGACCGGCGCGCCCGCCGACATCGCCTCGACCAGGATGATGCCGAAGCTCTCGCCGCCGGTGTTGGGGGCGACGTACACGTCGACGCTGCGCAGGAGGCGCGCCTTGTCCTCGTCGCTGACCATGCCGAGGAACTCGACGCGCGACCGCATCTCCTCCGGCAGGCTCGCCACGGCCTCCTCCTCGTCGCCGCGCCCGGCGACCAGCAGCCGGGTGCGCGGCCGCCCGGCGAGGATCCCCGGCAGGGCCCGCATCAGCACGGGCAGGCCCTTGCGGGGCTCGTCGATGCGGCCGATGAAGCCGAGGGTCTCCCCCTGCCACTCGGGGTTCGGCTTGGCGCCGGCGAAGAAGTCGACGTCGACGCCGTTCGGGATGACGACGGCGTCGCCGCCCAGGTGCTCGACGAGGGTGCGGCGCGCGTACTCGCTCACCGCGATGCGGGCGCTGATCTTCTCCAGGGCGGGCTGCAGGATCGGGTACGCGGCGATCATGGCCCGGGAGCGCGGGTTGGAGGTGTGGAAGGTGGCGACGATCGGGCCCTGCGCGGCCCAGCACGCCAGCAGGCCCAGCGACGGGGAGGCGGGCTCGTGGATGTGGATCACGTCGAAGGCGCCGTCGTGCAGCCAGCGCCGCACCCGCGCCGCCGACAGGAGGCCGAAGTTCAGGCGGGCCACCGAGCCGTTGTACGGGACGGGGACGGCGCGGCCCGCCGAGACGACGTACGGCGGCAGGGGGGTGTCGTCGTCCGCCGGGGCGAGGACGGACACCTCGTGCCCGAGGCCGAGGAGGTGCTCGGCCAGGTCACGGATGTGGAACTGGACACCGCCGGGGACGTCCCAGGAGTACGGGCAGACGATGCCGATCCTCACGGACGCCCACCTTCCGCCTCGGACGACGGTTCCGGGCGGGGTTCCAGGTCCGCGGTCCACAGGCGCTGCAGCATGTGCCAGTCCTCCGGGTGGTCGGCGATCCCCGTGGCGAAGGCGTCGGCCAGCGCCTGTGTCATGACGGACGTCTTCTCCGGGCGTCCACCTGACTCGGGCACCGCGATCGGCGGGTGCACGCGCCCCCGCATCACGGGCGAGTCGTCGTACCGGAGCGTCACGGGCAGCAGCGCGGCGCCGGTGTGCTGGGCCAGCAGGGCCGGTCCGCCCGGCATCCGGGCCGTCTCGCCGAAGAAGTCGACCTCCACCCCGGACGCGGACAGGTCGCGGTCGGCGACCAGGCAGACCAGGCCGCCGTCGCGCAGCCGCCGGGCCAGGGTGCCGAACGCGGTGCCGCCGGTGTGCGGCAGCACCTCCATGCCCAGGCCCTCGCGGTAGGCGACGAAGCGGTCGAACAGGGTCTCGGGCTTCAGGCGCTCCGCGACGGTCGTGAAGGGTATCTTCAGTTCGGAGGCGACCCAGGCGCCCGCGAGGTCCCAGTTGGCCAGGTGCGGGAGGGCCGCGACGACGCCCTTGCCGGCGGCGAGGGCGTCGGTCACGTGGTGCATGCCCTTCACCTCGACGCCGTTCCTGATCCGCTCCTCGCTCCACACGGGCAGCCGGAACGACTCCATCCAGTACCGCAGGTAGGACCGCATGCCCGCGCGCGAGAGTTCGGCGAGGCCCTCCGGGGACGCGTCCGGCACCACGCGCGCGTAGTTGCGCTCCAGCTGGAGCACGCCCTTGCCGCGCCGCTTCCAGGCGGTGTCGGCGATGGTGCGGCCGAGGCGGGCGGCGGCGGGTTCGGGGAGCTTCTTGACGGTGCTCCAGCCGAGCCCGTACAGGGAGTCCGTGAGCCGGTCCTGGACGCCGCTCATGAGGTGGCCTCGCTGCCGTGGGAGGCGTGTCCGTTCGTCCCCGGGGCGGCCGCGGCCTCCGCGGCCTCGGCCTCCGCGGACTCCCGGCGGACGGTGACGACCCGCTGGACCAGGGTGACGAGGGAGCCGACGGCGACGATCCACAGGGCGATCGGCAGCAGCACGTCGATGCCGGGCACGCCGAACGTGTGGAGGCCCGCGAACCCGGCCGCGACCAGCGAGATCACCAGCCGCTCGGCGCGCTCGATCAGTCCGTTGACCGCGACCGGCAGCCCGATCGACTCGCCGCGGGCCTTGGTGTACGACACCACCTGGCCGCTGGCCAGGCAGAAGATCGACACCGCGCACAGGACGTTGTCGTCGCCCCGTCCCGCGTACCAGAGGGCGAACCCGCCGAAGATCGCCCCGTCGGCGACCCGGTCCAGCGTGGAGTCCAGGAAGGCGCCCCAGCGGCTGGAGCGGCCGAGCTGGCGGGCCATGTTGCCGTCGACGAGGTCGGAGAAGACGAACAGCGTGATGACGATCGTGCCCCAGAAGAACTCACCGCGGGGGTAGAAGACCAGCGCGCCCGCGACCACTCCCGCGGTCCCGAGGAGGGTGACCGTGTCGGGACTCACCCCACGACGGATGAGAAACGCGGCGAACGGCGTGAGAACACGCGTGAAGAAAGCACGCGCGTACTTGTTCAGCATGGCCTTCCCGAGGGTCGGTGGGCCGCGCGGCCCCTGCTGGCCACCGGCGGGCCCATCGTAGTCACGCGCGCGCGGGGGCGGCGGCCTGGCACCCGCGCCCCGCTGTCACGTCCTGGTCACGCCCGGGCGCCCCGCCCGGTCCGCGCCCCGGGCGCCGCGATGGCGTCCGCCGTATGGACGCACCGTGACGGCGGTGGAAAGCTCGAGGCACCGCGGGCGTCATCGGAGCCGCCACCGCCGGGGTGCCCCTTGGAGGGGGAGGGCTCCGCGTGTCCGCGCCCACAGTGACCTCACCGTGCACGGGAGGCTGGACCATGGGCGACAAGGCGAACGCACACCCTGGAGCCGCCGGCAGGGCCACGGCGGCCGACCACCCCGCGTCCGTACGGAATGTGGTGCTGGTCGGCCACAGCGGATCGGGCAAGACGACTCTGGTGGAGGCCCTCGCGCTGACCGCGGGGGCGGTGAACCGGGCGGGCCGGGTGGAGGACGGCGGCACCGTCTCCGACTACGACGAGATCGAGCACCGGCAGCAGCGCTCGGTGCAACTCTCCCTGGTGCCCGTCGAATGGAACGGGTTCAAGGTCAATCTCCTGGACACTCCCGGTTACGCCGACTTCGTCGGGGAGCTGAGGGCCGGTCTGCGCGCCGCGGACGCGGCCCTCTTCGTGGTCTCGGCCTCCGACGGCGTCGACGGCTCGACCCGGATGGTGTGGGAGGAGTGCGCGGCGGTCGGCATGCCGCGCGCCATCGTGATCACCCATCTCGAGGCGGCCCGCGCCGACTTCGACGAGATGACGCGGATCTGCGCGGCGGCGTTCGGCGCGGACGACCCCGACGCCGTACTGCCGCTGTACCTGCCGCTGCACGGCCCCGCGGGGCCGGACGGGCACGCGCCCGTGACCGGCCTGGTCGGGCTGCTGACGCAGCGGCTGTTCGACTACTCCTCCGGGGAGCGCAAGGAGTCCGAACCGGGCCCCGACCAGCTGCCGCTGATCGAGGAGGCCCGCAACCGGCTCATCGAGGGGATCATCTCCGAGAGCGAGGACGAGACCCTCATGGACCGCTACCTCGGCGGGGAGAGCGTCGACGTCAAGACGCTGATCGAGGACCTGGAGCGGGCCGTCGCCCGCGGGATCTTCCACCCGGTGCTGGCCGCCGCCCCCGCGGCCGAGGGCGCCCGGCAGGGCCTCGGCACGGTGGAGCTCCTGGAACTCGTCACCGGCGGCTTCCCGACCCCCCTGGAACGCGAGGCGCCCGCGGTCACCACGGTCGACGGCCACCCGCGCGGGCCGGCCTCCTGCGACGTGGACGGCCCGCTGGTCGCCGAGGTCGTGAAGACCGCCGGCGACCCGTACGTGGGCCGCCTGTCGCTGGTACGGGTCTTCTCCGGCACCCTGCGCCCCGACGAGACGGTGCACGTCTGCGGGCACGGGCCGGCCGGCCGCGGGCCCGAAGGCCGCGCCCTGCACGAGGCGGACGAGCGGATCGGTGCCCTGTCCACGCCGTTCGGCAAGCAGCAGCGCGCCCTCACGCACTGCATAGCGGGCGACCTCGCGTGCGTGGCCAAGCTGTCCCGCGCGGAGACCGGGGACACCCTGTCGGCCAAGGACGACCCGCTGCTCATGGAGGCGTGGGAGATGCCCGACCCGCTGCTGCCGCTCGCCATCCAGGCGCACAGCAAGGCGGACGAGGACAAGCTCTCGCAGGGCCTGGCCCGGCTGGTCGCCGAGGACCCGACGATGCGGCTGGAGCAGAACCAGGACACCCACCAGGTGGTGCTCTGGTGCCTGGGCGAGGCACACGCCGACGTGGCACTGGAACGGCTGCGCAACCGGTACGGCGTCCAGGTCGACCTGGTCCCCCACAAGGTGTCCCTCCGGGAGACGTTCTCCGGCCGGTCGGCGGGGCGCGGCCGGCACGTGAAGCAGTCCGGCGGGCACGGGCAGTACGCGATCTGCGAGATCGAGGTCGAGCCGCTGCCGAACGGCTCGGGCATCGAGTTCGTGGACAAGGTCGTCGGCGGTGCCGTACCGCGGCAGTTCATCCCGTCGGTGGAGAAGGGGGTACGGGCCCAGGCCGCCCGGGGCGTCGCCGCCGGGTACCCGCTCGTCGACGTACGGGTCACGCTGCTCGACGGCAAGGCGCACTCCGTGGACTCCTCGGACGCCGCCTTCCAGACGGCCGGCGCGCTCGCCCTGCGCGAGGCGGCGGCCGACGTCAGGATCCACCTGCTGGAGCCGGTCGCCGAGGTGAGCGTCCTGGTCGGGGACGACTACGTGGGCGCCGTTATGAGCGATCTGTCGGGGCGGCGCGGCCGGGTGGTCGGCACCGAGCAGGCCGGCGGCGGGCGCACCGTCGTCCGGGCCGAGGTGCCGGAGATCGAGATCGGCCGGTACGCCGTCGATCTGCGCTCGCTCTCCCACGGCACCGCGCGCTTCGGCCGCCGCTACGCCCGGCACGAGCCGATGCCGCCCCAGCTCGCCGAGAGGATGCGTGAACAGGCCAAGGAGACATGAGAGTTCTCCGGATCCCGGTGGCCGCGTCCGCCCGCGGCCGGCCCCGGAGCGGCCGGAACCGCCGTGTCGGCGGGCGGCTTCGGCCGTCCGCCGACGGATGCCGGCGGCCTCGGGATACGCTGATCACCTGATCGAGGATGCGGTGTGATCACCTCTCGACCGAGTCGCCGTCGAGGCGATGAACTGATCAACAGGTGTGCGGAGCACCGAAGTCGGGAAGGCCGCAGGAGCAAGTGCAGCGGCTGATGGGGGCGGAATGTCTTTCGGCGATATCGGTCCAGAGGTGCCACGCTCGAACTCCCGGGCGATGGCGACGTTCGCGCTGGCGTCCGCGGCCTACCGGGACGACGAGGCAAGCAAGATCCTCGAGGCGAACAACGAGTGGCACCAGTCGACCGTGAAGCCGCCCCGCAAGTGGGCGAAGATCTTCCGGCCCAACCTGGGCGAGGCCTTCTCCCAGGCGGTGGTCTCCCGCACGCTCGGCGTCGGCCGCAAGCCGCTCATCCAGTCCTTCGGCATCGAACCGCAGGTCGTCGTCGAGCACTGCATGGCGGCCAACCACCTCCGCCGGGAACGCGACATCCGCCTGACGGCCGTCATGGCGGTCTGCGGACTGCTCTTCCTGCCCGGCCTGCTGCTCTGGCTGCTGGTCTTCCAGATCCGCTCGACGGTCGCCAAGCGCGACGACAAGCGCGCCGGGACCCTGGCCACCATCGTGCTGCTCGCCGTGGGAGCACTCGTCGTGCTCTTCCTCGTCGCGATGCCGTTCACCGGCTTCTGGGCCTGGTACTTCCGCATCGCGCTCGTCGCCCCCGTCGTCGGCTGGTTCCTGGCCAAGCGGATCTGCGAGAGCACGGCGAAGGACCTGCGCGAACGCTGGGTGGCCCTGCTCTCGGGCGGCGCCGTCGGTGCCAGGGTGCCCGAATCGGTCCCGAGCAGCCCCGGTGACGTGCGCGCCGAGCGGCTGCGCCAGGCCTTCGGCGAGCTGCGGGACGAGCAGGCGTCCAACCACCTGTTCTACGCGGGCCCCAAGGGCGTCCTCGGCATGGGCACCCGCTGGGGGCACTGGTACCTCGCCGAGGACCTGGTCCCGCTCCCCTCCGCGCGCACGGAGGAGGTGCGCGGCACCGGTTCGCTGAGCGTGGAGCTGGCCAAGCACCTGGTGCCGGGTCCGGAGGTCGCCAGCTTCCAGAGCTTCGAGCTCGCCAACGTCATCGAGCGGGCGCTGGGTGACCTGCCCAAGAGCCCGCTGACCACGGGTGGCTTCCCCAAGCCGGACGTGGGCCACTGGATCGTCACGCCCGTCCCGGCGGGCGCGACGGAGGTGGCGCGCCCCGCCGAGTACACGGCGCACCGGGCCAACACCAAGCAGCTGAGCGACATCTGCAACAACCAGCAGTTCGACAAGGGCGACCGGCACTACCTGGGTGTGCAGTGGACGCTCTGGGACGGGCAGCTGGTGATCGACATGCTGGTCACCGTGACCGTGCTGCACAAGACGCTGCGCATCGAGCTGACCGGCCACGCGCTGGGACCGGTGAACGGGCTGTTCCTGAGCAAGCCGGCGGCGAAGACGCGGACCGTCTCCAAGACCGTCCGGTTCTGGGAGACCCGCACCATCACCCTGCCGATCGTCGACAACGACGAGGTGGTCCGTCTCGCCGCCCGCGCGCCGCTCACCTGGTACCCGCCGCTCCTCAACTGGCTCGGCGGCTCCCTGGTGCTGCCCGAGCCCTTCGGCCTGCGGCACGCCTGGGCCGAACAGCCGTGGAAGCACCGCTTCATGACCGACGACGTCCTGCGCACCGCCACCCCGGTGCTGCGGGTGGTGCACGCGTCCGTCATCGAGTTCCTGAAGGAGCACGGCGTGGACACGGCGAAGTTCGACAGCCGGTCGTCGGCGCTCAGCGGCGCGGTGCAGGACCCGACGCCCAAGAAGGCGGACGTCTACGACGCGTGAGGCCGCCGGCTCCCGGCGGCACGGCACGCGATGTCAGGCCGTCAGACCGCCGGCCACGCCTCCGCCAGCATCTTGCGGGTGTCGGCCAGCAGCTGCGGCAGGACCTTGGTGTGGCCCACGACCGGCATGAAGTTCGTGTCGCCGCCCCAGCGGGGCACGACGTGCTGGTGCAGGTGGGCGGCGATCCCTGCGCCCGCGACCGAGCCCTGGTTCATGCCGATGTTGAAGCCGTGGGCGCCGGAGGCGGTACGCAGGGCGGTCATCGCCTGCTTGGTCAGCTCGGCGAGCTCGACGGTCTCCACGGCGGTCAGGTCCGTGTAGTCGGCGACGTGGCGGTAGGGCACGACCATGAGGTGGCCGCCGTTGTACGGGTAGAGGTTGAGCACCGCGTAGACGTGCTCCCCGCGCCTGATGACCAACCCGTCCTCGTCGGACTTGGCCGGGATGGAGCAGAACGGACAGCCGTCGTCGGCACCCGGGCCGCTCGGCTTGTTCTCGCCCTGGATGTACGCCATCCGGTGGGGCGTCCACAGGCGCTGGAACGCGTCCTGCGTTCCCACTCCGATCTGCTGCTCCGGCTCACTCGTCATGAGGTGCAGCATATGGCTTCGCCCCGGCGGAACGTGTCGCCGGGGCTCCGGCGGGCGGGCCCGGGGTACAGGCTGGCGGGATGGAGGACGACAGCCGCAAGGACCACGGGCGAGGGGCCCGCTGGGAACGGCGGGCGGAGGTGCCGCTCGCCTGTACGTCGATGCTCTTCCTCGCCGCGTACGCGGTGTGGGTGCTCGCGCCCGGTCTGTCCGGCGCGGGGCGGACGGCCTGTCTCGGGGTGCTGCTGACGGCGTGGGCCGTGTTCGCCGTCGACTACGCGGTGCGGTGGCGGCTGAGCGGGCGCGGGACGGCGTTCGTCCGCACGCACGCGCTGGACACGCTGGTGCTGCTCCTGCCGCTGCTGCGGCCGCTGCGGCTCGTCCGGGTCCACCAGGCCGTGCTGCGGCGGAGGGGCCGGCCCCGGCTGGCGCTGTACACCCGGGTGATGGTCTACGCGGGCCTCAGCGCCGTGCTGCTCGCCCTCACCGGAGCACTCGCCGTGTACCAGCAGGAGCACGCGGCACCGGACGCGTCGATCCGTACCTTCGGGGACGCGGTGTGGTGGGCCTGCGCCACGCTGGCGACCGTCGGCTACGGCGACCTCGTGCCCGTGACTCCGGTGGGCCGGGTGGTGGCGGTGGCCATGATGATCTGCGGTCTGGGGTTCCTCGGTGCCGTGACCGGGTCGTTCTCCTCGTGGCTGCTGCAGGTGTTCGCGCGGGAGAGCGCCGAGGACGACGCGGGGCCCCCGGGGAGCTGAACTTCCCGGGGGCCCGCGGTGCCGTGCCGGTCAGACCTGGACGCGGTCCTCCACGACCTTGGCGATCTTGGCGATGGCCTCGTCGAGGGGGATGCCGTTCTCCTGGGAGCCGTCGCGGTAGCGGAAGGAGACGGCGCCGTTCGCCATGTCCTCGTCGCCCGCGATGACCATGAAGGGCACCTTCTGCTTCTGGGCGTTGCGGATCTTCTTCTGCATGCGGTCGGAGGAGGAGTCGACGTCCACGCGCAGCCCCTTGCGCCGGGCCTCGGCGGCGAACTTCTCCAGGTACTCCACGTGCGCGTCGCCGATCGGGATGCCGACCGCCTGCACGGGCGCGAGCCACGCCGGGAAGGCGCCCGCGTAGTGCTCGAGGAGCACCGCGAAGAACCGCTCGATGGAGCCGAAGAGCGCGCGGTGGATCATGACCGGGCGCTGCTTGGTCCCGTCGGGGCCGGTGTACTCCAGGTCGAAGCGCTCCGGCAGGTTGAAGTCCAGCTGGACCGTCGACATCTGCCAGGTGCGGCCGATCGCGTCCTTGGCCTGGACGGAGATCTTCGGCCCGTAGAAGGCGGCGCCGCCCGGGTCCGGGACCAGCGGCAGGCCCTGCTTCTCGGCCACCTGCCGCAGCGTCTCGGTGGCCTCCTCCCACACCTCGTCGGTGCCGACGAACTTCTCCGGGTCCTTGGTGGACAGCTCCAGGTAGAAGTCGGTGAGGCCGTAGTCGCGCAGCAGGTTCAGCACGAAGGTGAGCGTCTTGTCGAGCTCGTCCGCCATCTGCTCGCGGGTGCAGTAGATGTGCGCGTCGTCCTGGGTGAAGCCGCGCGCGCGGGTCAGGCCGTGCACGACGCCGGACTTCTCGTACCGGTACACCGTCCCGAACTCGAAGAGGCGCAGCGGCAGTTCACGGTAGGAGCGGCCGCGCGCGTCGAAGATCAGGTTGTGCATCGGGCAGTTCATGGGCTTGAGGTAGTAGTCCACGCCCTCGTCGAGCTGCATGGGCGGGTACATGCCGTCGGCGTACCAGTCCAGGTGGCCCGAGGTCTCGAAGAGCTTCCCCTTGGTGGCGTGCGGGGTGTAGACGAACTCGTAGCCCTCCTCCTCGTGGCGGCGGCGCGAGTAGTCCTCCATGACCCGGCGGATGATGCCGCCCTTGGGGTGGAAGACGGCGAGGCCGGAGCCGATCTCGTCGGGGATGGAGAACAGGTCGAGCTCGTTGCCCAGCTTGCGGTGGTCGCGCTTCTCGGCCTCGGCGAGGAACTCCAGGTGCGCCTTGAGCTCGTCCTTGGAGGGCCAGGCGGTGCCATAGATGCGCTGGAGCATCGGGTTCTTCTCGCTGCCGCGCCAGTACGCGGCGGCGTTGCGCATCAGCTTGAACGCCGGGATGTTCCGGGTGGTGGGCAGGTGGGGACCGCGGCACAGGTCCTTCCAGCACAGCTCGCCGGTCTTGGCGTCCAGGTTGTCGTAGATGGTCAGCTCACCGCCGCCCACCTCGACGTCCGCGCCGTCGTCCGAGGAGGCGGCGCCCTTGATGCCGATGAGCTCCAGCTTGTACGGCTCGTCCGCCAGCTCCTCGCGGGCGGCCTCGTCGGTGACGACGCGCCGCGAGAAGCGCTGGCCGCGCTTCTGGATCTCCTGCATCTTCTTCTCGACGGCCTTGAGGTCCTCGGGCGTGAAGGGCCGCTCCACGTCGAAGTCGTAGTAGAAGCCGTCCTTGACCGGCGGGCCGATGCCCAGCTTGGCCTCGGGGAACAGCTCCTGCACGGCCTGCGCCATCACGTGCGCGGTCGAGTGCCGCAGGATGTTCAGGCCGTCCTCGGAGGAGATCTCCACCGGCTCGACACTCTCGCCGTCCTTCACCTCGTACGCGAGGTCCTTCAGCTCGCCGCCCACGCGGGCCGCGACGACCGAGCGCTCGCCGGGGAAGAGGTCGGCGGCCGTAGTGCCCGTCGTCACCACGCGCTCTTCCCGCTCGGAATCGCGTTGGATGATCACACGGACGTCTGACACCGGTCTCTCCTGCCTGATGGCCTGCTGGGGTGGGCGTACGCGTACGGGTACGCCGAGGGGAATCGTACCGAGCCGCGGGTGCCCTCCGCGAAACGGTTACGCCCCGGCCGCCCTCGGCGCCCGTGTCACTCCCCGTCGCACGCCCCCTCGAAGACGTCCGTGAGGTAGGCGTTCTCCTGGACCGACTTCATCAGCCGGTCCCGTTCGGCGTCGTCCACCGCGACCGGGACGACCGCGGAGACGTCCTGAAGCCGCCGGAAGCCGCCCCGGCTCTCCAGCCGCCCGTCCAGCCGCACCGGCAGCCCGACCAGATGGGCGTGCCCGGCCACCCGGTAGGCCTCCTCGTCCACCGTCGCCCGGACGTGCGTCACCTCGGCGCCCGCGAGGACGCGCAGGCGTACGGTGCCCGGGCCGTGCGGACCCGGTCTGCGCATCCGTACGACGGTGCCGGTGACGCTCGCGGGCACCGAGGGCTCCTCGATCAGGTAGCGGGCCCCGGCCTCGCGCAGGACGGGCAGGTCGCCCGGGGTGAACTCGACGGGTTCGGCGGACCCGGCACAGCCCTCGGGGACTTCGGCGGCGGGAGCCCACGCGACGGCGATCCGGGCGCCCTCGGTGCCGCGGACGAGGGCGATCAGGGACCGGGTCAGCTCGTGGCTGACGCCCGCCCCGACCGCGCCGTCGAAGGCGTCCGCGCAGCCGGTGGCCCGCTGGTGGTCGACGGCCCCGCGGGCCGCGCGCAGCGCCTGGTGGAGGCGGACGGCGAGGGGGCGGCCGGTCGCGACGGGGACGAAGGCGGTGAGGTGCCGGCCGTCGGAGGCCGCGCCGACGAGCACGCCGTCCAGGGAGTCCGCGGCCTGGCGGCGGTGGCGGGCGCCGTGGTAGCCGGCCCGCGCGCGGGTGGCCAGCGCGGCGGCGAGGAGCATGTGGCGGGCGGCGGTGCGCAGACGTTCCTCGGCGCTCCAGGGGGCGGCGTCGGCGGGCCCCTCGGGCACGTCGCGCGACCAGCGGACCTCGTCGCTCGGCACGGCGAGGCCGAGCAGCACCTCGCGGGCGGCGGGCGAGCCGCTCCGGGCGAGCGCGGCGAGGGCCTCGCCGAGCAGGTCGTCGCTGTCGGGGAAGGCCCGGCTGACGGGCACCAGCAGGCTCGTACGGCTCTCGCCGGGGCCGGGCGGGGTCCAGCGTCCGTAGCGTCCGGGGGCGCCGCCTCGGCGCTGCCAGCCGTGGCGGCGCAGGAGCGCGGTCAGGACGGCCGGGTCCACCCGGGCGGGGTCGGGCGGGTGCGGCCGGGCGGGCCGGAGGGGTCCGTCGGTGGGGTGGTGCGTCACGGTCTGCCTCCCGTTCCGACTCTCGTCATGATGTCGCAGAGCGCGCGGTCGTCGAAGACGCGCGCGGTGGGGATCCGTACGGTGGTTCTGTGCCGGCCGGTGACCGGGTGCCCGGCGAGGTTGGTCCAGTAGCAGCAGTGCCGCAGGTCCAGCCGGTCGTGGCCGGCCCGCAGCCAGTCGTCCTGGGAGCGGGGCACGATCATCACGACCAGGATCTTGTGCACCGAGACCGGGGTGCGGGCGAGCTTCACCAGGTGCGCGTTGTCGAGCGTGAAGGAGAAGGAGCGGCCCGGGGGGTTCGGCGGTATCTGGTACGTCGCCTTGAGCTGGACCTTGATGGTGACCTCGTCGTCGACCGTGTGCCCGGGGGCACTGTGGCTGACGTGCCAGTCGATGCCGTTGTCCGGGAAGGGCTGGGACAGCGAGCAGCCGGCGGCCGCCGCGACGGCGTGCAGGTGGCCCACCTGGAGCGTCTCCATGCAGGCGGTGGTGGCGAGGGTGCCCCGCGCCGCGGTTCCGCGCGGCGGCAGCCCGCCCTGTTCGGGCTGCGCGATCGCCATGCCAACAGCCTCCCGAAGCGGTCGGATTCCCGACACAGGCCTCTGAACTGCCAAGACCAGTACTTCTGTTGTCTCCTCGCGGCGTATGGCGCAAACAGCCCGGGTATCACCGAACCGGGCAGGGGACGTGCGTCAACTGCTGGAGCGCCGCGAGGAGTTGGATACGCATGACGTGCTGGTACGAGGGCCCCTTGGCCGCCTTCGACACGGAGACCACGGGTGTGGACGTCGAAACCGACCGGATCGTGTCGGCGGCCGTCGTCGTCCAGGAGGCGCCGGGGGCCCGGCCGCGGGTGACCCGCTGGCTGGTCAACCCGGGTGTGCCGGTGCCCGCCGCGGCGACGGCGGTGCACGGGCTGACCCAGGAGCAGGTGCAGCGCAACGGGCGCTGGCCGTCACCGGTGATGGACGAGATAGCCAGGCAGCTGGCGGAGCAGGCGGTCCGGGGCCGCCCGCTCGTGGTGATGAACGCGCCGTTCGACCTCACCCTGCTGGACCGGGAGTTGCGCCGCCACCGCGCGTCCTCGCTGTGCCGCTGGTTCGAGTCCACGCCGCTGTTCGTGCTCGACCCGCTCGTCCTCGACAAGCACCTGGACCGCTACCGCAAGGGCCGCCGCACGCTCGGAGCCCTGTGCGCGCACTACGAGGTACCCCTGGACGGCGCGCACGACGCGGCGGCGGACGCGCTGGCGGCGATGGAGGTCGTCCGGGCGGTGGGGCGGCGGTTCCCGGCCCGGCTGGAGCGCCTCTCCCCCGCCGAGCTGCACACGCTGCAGGCGGTGTGGCACGCGGCGCAGGCGCGCGGTCTGCAGGCGTGGTTCGCGCGCACCGGCACGGAGGAGACGGTGGATCCGGCGTGGCCCCTGCGGCCGAACCTGCCGGCGGCGGCCTGAGCGCCTGCGTCACGGTCCGCGGACGTGCCCGGACATGCGAAATGCCGGTCCGTGGAGCACGGACCGGCATTCTCCGGGTGGGCGATACTGGGTTCGAACCAGTGACCTCTTCGGTGTGAACGAAGCGCTCTCCCACTGAGCTAATCGCCCGGGAACGCACTGAACAATACAGGTCCCCGTGGGTTCGGTTCAAACCGCTTGCCCGTACGGGATCAGCCGGCCCCGAGGTGGGCGGCGAGCCCCCGGTGCCCCGCCCGCATCATCAGCGCGTGGTTGGCGCGGAAGAGCGGCCGCCCCGGCACCGCGAACCGTCTGAGCAGCGGCTTGGTGACGTCGACCACCTGGTCGTAGCGGACGAGGGTGCCGGTCCCGTCGGCGGTGAGCGTCCAGCGCGCCCACCCGACGAGGTCACCGGTCATCGCGAGCTCCAGGATCCCGGCCGCCGCGTCGCGCCGTACCTCCCTGCCCGTGAACGTCAGGTCGTACGGGACGACCGACCGTATCCGCAGCCCCGCGCGCGTGTCGTCGATCCGGGCCACCTCGCGCACCTGGGGCCACCACCTCGGGTAGTCCTCGACGCGCTCCAGCACCTGGTGGACGGTGGCGGGCGCGGCGGGCAGGGGCCACAGGCTGCGGAAGCGGTAGTGATGGAGGTCCATGGGACGCGAGTGCCCGCACGGGGCGCATGATGCGCCCCGCGCGGTGCGGTGTCAGGGCATCCTGTCGCCGATCAGGGCCAGGTTCTGGATCGCGGCCAGTCCGTACAGGGCAGTGGTGTTGGTGGAGACCCAGGCCGCCTCGCTGCCGGGGACCAGGGCGGTCGGGCCCTCGATCTCCTTCGTGGACCAGTCGGTGGACTCCTTGTAGTCCCAGGCGTCGGCGCTGCTGTGGAACTGCCGCCACGCGCGCTCCGCCAGCTTGCCGTCGTCGGCGCGGACGGCCGCGTACGCGTCGAGGCGCGAGTGGCCCTGGAAGAGGAGGAGCGAGCCGAAGTTCGAGCCGTAGCGGGCGGCCTGTTCGGCCTTGGTGGCGTTGAAGTAGCGGCAGTAGTCGAGCCAGGCCGCCTCGAACTCCGGCATGTCGATCTGGTCGAGGAGCTCGGCGCACAGCTCGACCAGGCCGAACATCGCCGACAGGTGCGAGACGCTCACCACCGGCTGCTCGGCGACGGCGAACTCCCCCGTGTCCAGGTCGTACAGCGCGCTTCCCTGGACGAAGCCGTTGGGCTGGGCGGCGATGGTCTCCATGGTGGACAGCACGCGCGCGCGTGCCTTCTCCCACTTCGGGCCGCGCCGCTCCCATTCGGTGAGCCAGGCGGAGACCAGACCGCTCCAGTCGGTGCCGAAGCCGATGGAGAGGGCGTTGCGGTCGGGGGTGTAGGGCTCGGTACGGATCTTGCGGATGGGGTCGAGGGCGAGGAAGGTCTCGTCGGAGTCGACGTTGGCGTGGCAGAGGTCGCCGACGCGCTCGTCGGCGGTGAGGAAGTAGTAGTAGCGCCGGTAGGTGGTGTTGGCGATGCGCTGCTGCTTGGCGCTGTCGGCGTAGTGCTGGACGCCGTGCCGGGTGCCCAGGCCCGCCCACTCGCCGAGGTGGTAGACGTCGACCTCGCCGGTGTGCCGGGTCATCGCCTCGGCGAAGCGGAAGATGTCCGCGCGGCCGCTGCGGAGGTAGGCGAACCACAGCCACAGGTCCGGTGAGAGCTCGCTGTTGTCCCAGGCGTAGCCGCCGACGTCGTACGACCACTGGTGTCGGCTGGCGTCATAACTGTGCATGATGTCGCCGTAGTCCCAGAAGCCGTACCAGCGGCGCTGTTCCACCTGGTCCTTGTAGTAGGTGAAGAGGAAGTCGAGATGGTCCTCGATCTTCGCCTTGGCGGGGGTGGAGCGGTCCGGCTCGGAGAACAGCCGTCCGAAGACGCCCGCCCCGATCAGCTGCTTCGGCGGGGTGGCGAGCTGCGGCGGGGTGCGTACGGCCTCGACCTGCCGGGCCAGGTCCTCGGCGGCCGGAGTGGAGTCGTGGGCCCAGAAGAGCAGCTCGCTGGTGCGGGCGATGCCGTAGGGGGTGCCGAAGCCGGGCTCGTAGTCCTCGTAGGTGATGTTGAGGCCTTCGAGCTGTTCGGGGTACGTGTCCTGGCCCATGCCGTCGTGGTAGAAGCGCAGGTCCATGGGGAGCGCCTCGGGCGACCAGAGCCAGAGGGTGACCTCGGCCTCGTCGGTGTGGGCGTCGCGGATGTCGAGCTGGGCGGGGAACTTCTCCCAGAAGTCGCGCAGGCCGAAGGCGAGGCCGCCGCTCGCGCCGCCGACGTACCCGAAGCCGGAGGCGCGCCGGCCGCCGCCCGCACCGATCCAGCCGTGGCCCTTCTTGGTGCGCTTGCGGAGGGTGAAGCCGTCGGCGGAGAGCTGCGAGAGGGTGTAGTCGCCCCACTCGGGGATGTACTGGAGCCGGGTGGTGACCCGCTGGTCCCAGGTGGACGGGTCGGGCAGCTTCCGGCCCTCGAACTGGGCGGTGCGCACGGCCTCCCCGGGGTCACGGCGCAGGCCCGTGATCCCCTTGACGGCCTCGCGCAGCAGACCGGTGCCCTCGCCGCCGATGCGGATGTGCCGGTCGTACGCCTCGTCCCGCATCGGCACCTGGAAGCGGACGCCGATGCCCCGGACGAAGTCGCCGCTCGCCTTCCCGGGCTCCTGCTTCCCGTCGAAGGTGATCGTGTGCACCATGCGGAACGATTCGGCGCCCGCGTAGAAGTACAGCCGCACCGAGAACGGCAGCCAGCCGCGCCCGCCCTTGCGGTGCCTGCCGTCGATCCGGACGACCGCGCGGACCGGCCCGTCCTGCTCGACGACGGTCTCCTCGACGACGCTCTCGAACCGCTCGTACTCGGCCGTGCCCTGGTCGCCGTCCTCGATCTCGGGCTGGCGCAGCAGCACCAGGCGGCCGTTCTTCGCGATCTCCGTCGAGCCGCGCCGTACGGACTTCACGAGGGTCGAGCCGTCTCTGCCGAGTCTGGCGGTGATCACGCCGGTGGAGACGTCGACGGTGCCGCCGCCGCGGGAGACGGTGACCTTCCTTCCGGGCGCGGGCGCGGCGGGGGCGCCCGCGGTCAAGGTGAGCTTCCCCGCGCCGGCGCCGGCGCCGACCGCGTGCGCGGTCCACTTCAGGGAGCCGTCGGGCCACTGGGCGAGGGGCCAGGTCTGGACGGGGACCGCCCCGCCGTCGGCGTCCGTCAAGGAGAACGCCTGGTCCTTGCCGTACGCGCCCTTCGGCCACGGCACGCCCACGGTGGAGCCGGGGGCGGCGCCGAGGCCGCCGTCCTCCAGCCAGTGCAGGGTGACCGGGTCCGGGGCGGCGGCGGCCGCTGCCCCTGCTGCGGGCGCGGCCTGGGCGGTCGGGCCGAGCGCCCAGCTGAACTGGGCGGCGGCGCCGGCGCCGGCGGCCGCCTTGAGGAGGGACCTGCGGTCCAGGGGGGACATGGCCTTTCCTTTCCGTACGGAGAGGGTGCGGTATGTCGATGTTATTGAGCAGGGCATGACAACCGCAGGTGCGACGCCCGGAGGGCGCCGACCCGGCGGGGCGCAGCGGGCGGGTGTCAGCGGTGCCGGTGCCGGTACCGCTCCTCGACGGCGACGGCCGCCGCCGTCAGGGCTCCGAGCACCGGGACCGCGAACGGCACGACGACCCAGGCGGAGACGGCCACCACGGCCAGTCCGGAGACGAGCAGGAAGGATCCGGCGGGGTCGAGCACGGTCCGCCGCCCGGCCTCGGCGAGCAGCGACCGCCACCGGTCGCCGGGCCGCCACACCGCCGCGGCACGCAGTCCGGCGACGACGAGGCCGATCAGCGCGAACAGCGCGATCGCGCCCACCAGCGGCCCGCCGGGCAGCCCGGCGCGTACGGCCTGCACGTTCACCCACACGGCGGCCGCGGCGGCCCAGCCGAGGAGGCCGGCGAGCCAGCCGCCCCGCAGGGCCGAGCGGAAGTCGGCGACGAACTCCCGCCAGCCGCCGCCCTCGTGGGCGGTGCGCCGCCGCAGGTGCCGGGCCCCGGCGGCGAACGCCGCCGGGTAGGTGACCAGCGGCAGCGCGGCCACCGCGATCCACACACCGGTGAGCAGGCACTCGGCGAAGACCGCGAACCGCTCGGCGAGCACCGACTCCCGTCGTGCCGTCCGGGCCGTCGCGGCCGTCCGGTCCGCTCGGGCCTTCACACGTGCCTGGGCCATGACCGCTCCCCCTCAGCCCTTCAGTCCGGACGTCGCCATGCCGTCGATCAGGTACCGCTGGAAGGCGAGGAAGAAGAGCAGCACCGGCAGCAGTGCGACCAGCGACATCGCGATCAGACCGCCGTAGTTGGAGACCGTCTCCTGGTCGCGGAACATCATCATGCCGAGCGAGACGGTGTACTTGCCGGGCTCGTTGAGGTAGATCAGCGGGCCCATGAAGTCGTTCCAGGCGTTGATGAAGGTGAAGATCGCGCTGGTGATGAGCGCGGGCCGGCACAGCGGCAGCACGATCGACCAGTAGATCCGGAAGTGCCCGCACCCGTCGAGCCGCGCCGCCTCGTCCAGTTCCCGGGGCAGGTTCCGCATGAACTGCACCATGAGGAAGACGAAGAAGGCCTCGGTGGCGAGGTACTTGCCGATCAGCAGCGGTACGTAGGTGTTGATCAGCTCCAGCTTCTGGAACATCACGTACTGGGGGATCAGCAGCACGTGGTACGGCAGCAGCAGGGTGCCGATCATCATCGTGAACATCAGGTTCCGTCCGGCGAACCTGATCTTCGAGAAGGCGTACGCGGTCAGCGAGCAGGAGACCAGGATGCCGACGACCGAGCCGAACGCGTAGAAGAGGGAGTTGGAGAAGAAGGTGGAGATCGGGATGTCGGCGATGCCGTCGGCGAGCCCCTTGAAGTTGTCGAGGATCGGCTGGGCGGGGAACAGCTCCAGGCTGTTGATGATGTCCTTGCTGGGCTTGAACGAGGCGCCGATCACCCAGACGACCGGGTAGAGGACGACCGCGAGGACCAGCAGGGAGCCGAGGTGCCAGACGACCGAACCGGTCCGCTTCCGGGCGGAGGCGGGCGTTCTGCGGGGCGCGGGCGAGGGAGCGGGCGCCGGCGGGGTCGTGGTCAGGGTCATCGGGTGGCCTCCTCGTAGTGCACCCACTTCTTCTGGGACCAGAAGAGGACGGCCGTCACCAGGGCCACGGCGAGCAGCAGCATCCAGGCCATCGCGGAGGCGAAGCCCATCTGGGCCTCCTTGAAGCCCTTCTGGTACAGGTAACAGGTGTAGACGAGCGTGGAGTCGGCCGGACCGCAGAACGTGTTGGAGACGACGTACGCCGAGCCGAAGATCTGGAAGGAGTGGATGGTCTCCAGGAGCACGTTGAAGAACAGCACCGGGGAGATCATCGGCAGCGTGATGCTCCAGAACCGGCGCAGCGGTCCCGCGCCGTCCACCTCGGCGGCCTCGTAGAGCTCCCTCGGGACCTGCTTGAGCCCGGCGAGGAAGATGACCATGGGTGCGCCGAACTGCCAGACGGTGAGCGCCACCAGGCAGTACAGGATCCAGTCCGGGTTGCCGACCCAGCCGCCGACCTCCCAGCCGAGATACGACTGGGTACGGTCCACGATCGCGCCGTCGGAGAACAGGGCCCGCCAGACGAAGGCCACGGACACGCTCGCGCCGACCAGCGACGGGGCGTAGAACGCGGCCCGGTAGAAGCCCTGCCCGCGCCGGCTCTGCGCGAGCAGCAGGGCGACACCGAGGGCGAGCAGCAGTTTCAGCGGGGTGCCGATGACGACGTACTTCGCGGTCACCTCCACCGACTTCTGCCAGCGGGGGTCCTCGAACATCGTGGTGAAGTTGTCGAACCCCACCCACTGCGGCGGGCTGAAGAGGTTGTAGTCGGTGAACGCGTAGTACAGCGAGGCGACCATCGGGCCCGCGGTCAGCAGGACGAAGCCCGCGATCCAGGGGGACATGAAGAGGTAGCCGGCGAGGTTCTCGCGACGGCGGGCCCGCTTGGGTGCGGAAGGAACCGCGGGGCGCTTCTCCGGCGTGTCGGGCGGAGATTCCTTGACGAGCGTCGACACTGCGGTTCCCATCAGCCGGCGAGGGCGGTTTCCGCCTCGGAGAAGAACTGCTTCACGGCGTCCGACACCTTGGTCTTGCCCTGCGACATGTCACCGGAGATCCGCAGGAAGGCGGCCTCGACGGTGTCGGCGCCGGCCGGGTGCGGGGTGGGTTCGCCGAGGACCCCGGCGGCGGCCACGTCCTCCTCGTACTGGGCGATCGCCTTGTTCGGGGCGTCGGCCGGCTGGTACGCCTCGAACTGCGGGGTGGAGGTGAGGGTGCCCCGGTCGTAGCCCATGACCTTGCCGACCTCGGGGTCGTTGACCATGAAGTCGATGAACTGGGCCGCTTCCTCGGGGTGCTTGGTGCGCGCCGAGGCGCTCAGCATCAGCCCGCCGAGCCACTGGCCGGTCTGCTTGCCGTCGGTGGTGGGGATCGGCGCGAGGCCGTAGGTGCTGTCGCCCTCCGTCGTGTACCGGACGGTGAAGTTGTCCCAGGTGAATTCCGACGCGCCGTGGGCGGCGGCCAGCGACGACTTGGGCTTGGTCTGCTCGACGATCTTCGGGTCGGTGATGATCCCGGCCTTGACCCGGTTGTACCCGTCCTGCCACCACTCCAGCAGTTCGGCCTCGGTGAAGCCGAGCCCGTCGTCGGTGAAGAACGCCTTGCCGTTCTGCCGCAGGTAGAGGTCGTAGAGGTACATGATGCCGAAGTAGCCGGTGTCTCCGGCCACTTTCTGGGTGTCGCGGATCTTCTGGAGGGCGTCGAAGTAGTCGTCCCAGGTCCAGCCCTGCTTCGGCGTGACGCCGGCCGCCTTGAACATCTTCTCGTCGATGACGAGGGACATGACGTTGGATCCGACGGGGACACCGACCAGCTTCCCGTCGACCTCGCCGAGCTTCTCCAGGCCCGAGCGGAGGTTGTCCAGGCTCAAGTTGCCCGCGTCCACCTGGGACTTGAGGTCCAGCAGAACGCTTCTCTTGTCGTACTTCCGGAGGAAGGTGAGGGAGTTCTGGAACACGTCCGGCGGATTTCCACCGGCCGCCTGCGTCTGGAATTTCTCCCAGAAGGACTGGTAATCCTGGAAGTCCGTCTTCACCTTGATTTTCGGGAACTTCTTCTCGAAGAGCTTGATGGATTCGTTGACCCGCTTCGCCCGCTCGTCCGCGCCCCACCAGCTGAAGCGGAGTTCGACCGTTCCGTCCCCGGAGGCACCACTGCCTCCGCCGCACGCGGTGGCGGTCGCCCCGAGCCCCGCGGCGGCCAGTGAAACGCCGGCCACCTTCAGGACCGACCGCCTCTCAAGGTTCCCGCTTCTGTGCATGGTTGTGCCTCCCCGCGGCAGTGCTTCCGCCTCGTGAATCGTTTCAAGTAAGCGCTTGCTGGCACAAGGTACGGAGGCCCTAGGGGCGCGTCAATGACTCGGACAGGAATTGATGGAAAGGCCGTCGCGGGCACGGAGGGCGCGGGCCGGGGGCCGGGCGGGAGCGGGGGGAGGGAGTGCGCTGGTCGGAACCGCGCGATCGGCCTGCCGAACACGGGAATGGCGGGAAATCACCCGCTACGGGGAGAGGCGGCCGGAGGGCGGCGGCCGACCGGATCGGGCAACGGCGGTCGCGGGGCGCGGCGCCGTTCCGGAGGGGCGGGCGGAGAGACGGGAGAGCGGACCGGCGTTGGACGACGGTGGGCGAGGGACGACGGTGCGCGAGGGGCGGAGGTGCGCGAGGGGCGCAGGGCGCAGCGCCGACGTGCCGGGCCCGAGTTCCGGCGGACGAGGATGCACGGCGGCCGATCACGGAGGGCGACGAACACGCCGCCTCTCGCCTGCTTCACCGCCGACCCCTCGGCCGACGACACCGCCCGCCCCACGACGGAGCGGCACGAAACCGGGACGACGCCGAAGGGCGAGGAGCAGCGCACCCGGGCGACGCCGTACCGACGGCGAGGAGCAGCGCACCCGGGCGGCATCGAAGCGACGCGGGGAGCGGGGGCACCGGGCGGCACCGAACCGACGGGGAGGGCGAGGCCGCCGGGCGGGGGTGTTCTCAAGGGTGGCGCGGGAGAGCCGAGGAGCGGGCGTGGACGAACAGTCGGCCCCTGCGGGCGGCTCGGGGCGGACTCCGCGGGACGGTGCCACCAGGGACCGTCCAGCCGCCCTGCCGCGCCCCGTACTCCACGTCCGCCCCGGACGGGACGCGGGGCCCCGGCAGTCGCGGGGCCGTACGCACACAATCGGACGACCCGGCCCACAGTGCCTGTGGGCCGGGTCGTCCGATGATCCTGTGGGCGATACTGGGATCGAACCAGTGACCTCTTCGGTGTGAACGAAGCGCTCTCCCGCTGAGCTAATCGCCCGGGTGCAGGAAGAACATTACCCCAAGTCAGGGGGTGCCTCCGACCATGTACCGGACCACGAGCCGGACCGCGTACCGGCTCACCGCCCGCTCACTGATCCTTGATCTTCCAGGGCATCTCCAGGCCGAACTTCCACAGGTAGACCCCGACGAGCACGCCCACGATCACCAGGCCGGTGGTCGTCAGGATGATGTTGCGCCGGCGGACCTTGGGGTCGAGGGCCCGCTGCGCCGCCTCGGTGACCTTGCGCTTCGTCCAGCGCAGCACCAGCTGCGCCCAGACGAACTCGGTGGCCCAGATCGCCATGCCGGCGAAGATGACCACCCAGCCGGGACCGGGCAGCACCAGCATGGCCACGCCCGCGCAGACCACCGCGAGCCCGATGACGAAGACGCCCACCTGCCAGCTGAGGTGGAGCATCCGCCGCGCCTTGACGAACTCCGGCGCGCGCGAGCCCAGCGGGGCCGGAACCGCCGTCTCGGCGGCCTCCTCCCCGGGCGCACCGGTCCTGGTCCTGGTCGCGTCGGCCGCCACGGCGACCTCCCCCGTGTCGTGACTCCCCGTATTCATACGGCCAAACCCTACCCGAGAGATTCCGGTCACCGTAATGGCCGTATCCGACGAAGAGGTTCTCGGCCGTATGAGCTACCAAAAGCGACGCAAAACACTCAGAGGGGTTTACAACGGCACCGTAGGTGGGATGTCGATTTCGCCGACGTGCGAATCCCCGAGCGCACACTGAGCGAAAGGCCTTGGCGCTTATGAACACCACGGTCAGCTGCGAGCTGCACCTGCGCCTCGTTGTGTCGAGCGAGTCCTCACTGCCTGTACCCGCGGGACTACGGTATGACACGGCCGATCCCTACGCCGTGCACGCCACCTTCCACACCGGAGCCGAGGAGACCGTCGAGTGGGTCTTCGCCCGCGACCTCCTCGCCGAGGGCCTCCACCGGCCCACCGGGACCGGCGACGTCCGCGTGTGGCCGTCCCGGAGCCACGGTCAGGGCGTCGTCTGCATCGCCCTGAGCTCTCCGGAGGGTGAGGCTCTGCTCGAAGCCCCGGCGCGGGCGCTGGAGTCGTTCCTGAAGCGGACGGACACCGCCGTGCCGCCCGGCACGGAGCACCGCCACTTCGATCTCGATCAGGAGTTGTCGCACATCCTTGCGGAAAGCTAGACACCACCGGGGCACGATCCCCTAGAGCCGCCCGGCGCCGTCCACTCGGGGAGACGGCTCGGGCCGAGACAACCGCATACGCATACGGCACGCACCGGCGCCGTCGCACGGATCCTCGCGCGACGGCGCCGGTGCGCGTGTGCATGTGCGGGCTGGGCAGGCGTACGTGCGGCCGCGTGGGCCGTGCGGGCACGGGACGGCCGAGGCGGGAGTGACAGCACCGTACGCCCGGTGCGCCCGGTGCGCCGTGGCCGTGGCCGCCGGTCACGGGCGCGGCCCGCGCCGGTCACGGCGGCCGTCCAGCCACTACCATCGGCCAGCATCTGCGGGCGCCCGCCCGACCTTCAGGCCAGGGAGAGCGAAACGTGCTGATCACCCACGACACCCGGTGCGCCCTCGACACCGTGGTGGATCTGGTGAACACCGCGCCGGACGACGAGACCACGCCCGACGGGCTGGAGGATGTCGCGGCACTCGGTGACTTCGTACGGAACCACCAGATGAGCGACGTAGGGGCGCTGTCGGAGTTCGATCTGGCCGCGGTGCGCAAGGTGCGCGGCCGGTTCGCCGAGGTCTTCGCGGCGCCCGACGCGCGCTCGGCGGTCGTGGTCCTCAACGAGCTGGTGGCCGCGGCGGGCACCACGCCGCGCCTCACCGACCACGACGGTTACGACTGGCACGTGCACTATTTCGCGCCGGGTGCCTCGGTCGCCGACCACCTCGCGGCCGACTGCGGAATGGCACTCGCCTTCTTCGTGGTCGCCGGGGAGCAGGAGCGCCTGCGCCGCTGCGAGGCGCCGGACTGCCGGCGCGCCTTCGTCGACCTCTCGCGCAACCGCTCCCGTCGCTACTGCGACAGCCGCACCTGCGGCAACCGCCTCCACGTGGCCGCGTACCGCGCCCGCCGCAAGGAGGCCACGGGCTGACGCGCGACCGCCACCGGGGGGCGGAAGGGGGAGGAGGCCGACGGAGCCCTCGGCGGGTGGCGCCTGGGCTCCGTTTCCGGCTCAGAGCATCAGCAGATCGTGCAGTGATGTCATGAGCAGCAGGCAGCCGATCACCGCAAGGAAGATCATCAGCGGTGGCTGGGAAAGTGCGAAGAGACATCCTTTCCGCTCCTCGGGAGGGGCGGCGGGGTCGCTCTCGGTTGTGTCCAGCATCTCGCGGGCGATGATGGCGCAGCGGACACCCCCTACGCGATCAACACGACCGAAATGACCGGTGGTTCACTGATATCCGGCTCGTACGCGAGCAGATGTGATCGCTTCCGCGCCGCGATCCGCCCGAGCCGTGTTCCGGGCGCCTCTCATATGCCGTGCTTCTTGAGGATGGCCTCGATGTCGCTGAAGTCGTCCGCGGGCTCCGTGGTGCGTGCCGCGGGGGCCGGACGGGTCGCCGTACGGGAGTCCTGGGGCAGGGAGGGCGCCGAGGCCGCCGGAGCGACCGCGTCGCGCTGCGCCGACCTGGCGGCCTTGCGCTCCTTGCGCGTCCCGCCGCCGCGCCGCTCCACGGCCCGGGTGCTCACGAAGAGCAGCCAGGCGGCGCCGAGCAGGCCGAAACCGGCCCACGCCGTCGGGCTGAAGGCGGTGTCGGCCGCCCACTCGACGGCCCCGGTCAGCACCAGGCCGATGGGCACCAGCGAGTAGGCGGCGATGCGGGTCGCCCGCAGGAAACGCCTGCGGTAGGCCGTGATCGCGGCGATGCCCAGGCCGGCCGCGGAGACGGCGGAAAAGACGGTCTCGGCAATCATCCGGTCCTCCAGGCGGAGCTCGTCGAGCGTGGGTCGAGCGTGATCGGGGCGGTACGCGGCCCGTCCCTTCCATCCTGCACCGCCGCCCGCCCGGTATGCCATGGTCCGGCCGGACCTCAGGGAGATCTCCGGGTTCCCCCGGGGCCGGCTCCACCCCTGGTACCAGGCACGCTCCTACCGGCCCCGCCACCGGGCGCGCCCCTCCCCGCCCCGGCCCCGGCCCCGGCTGGGCCGGCCGCGCCCGGACTGCGAGACTGGTGCCATGAGCGACTCCTCCCCCGCACGCCCCGCCGTCGTCCTGGACGTCTGGTGCGAACTCCAGTGCCCCGACTGCCACAGCGCCCTCGACGACGTCCGCGCCCTGCGCGCCCGCTACGGCGACCGGCTCGACGTGCGGCTGCGGCACTTCCCGCTGGAGAAGCACAAGTACGCGTTCGCCGCCGCGCAGGCCGCGGAGGAGGCGGCGGAGCAGGGCAAGGGGTGGCCGTACGTCGAGGCCGTGCTGGGCCGCGTCGAGGAGCTGGCCCGTGCGGGCGAGTCCCTCCTCGTCGAAGTGGCCCGGGAACTCGGGCTGGACGCCGAGGAGTTCGACACCGCGCTGATCGACGGCCGGCACATCCTGGCCGTGGACGCCGACCAGGCCGAGGGCAAGGCGATCAAGGTGACCGGCACCCCGACGTACGTCATCGGCGGTGAGCGCCTCGACGGCGGCAGCAGCCAGGAGGGGCTGCGGGAGCGCGTCGAGGAGATCGCCGACCGTCTGCTGGCCGGAGCCTAGACCAGCTCCTTGTACAGGTGGTGGACGAGGGTCCGGTAGCCGAGTGAGGCGTAGAGGCGCTCGGCCGGGACGTTGTCCGCCCGCACGTTCAGGCGGATCGTCGGGTGGCCGGCCGCGTGCGCCTGGGCCTCCGCCAGGCGCATGAGCGTCCGGCCGTGGCCCCGGCCGCGGTGCCGCTCGTCCGTCTCCACGTCGTGTACGAAGGCCCGCCCCTCGTGTTCGCCCAGCCACAGCGTGCCGACGGCCGTCCCCTCGTGCTCCAGGACGCTGAGTGTCGTGCCCGCGGTGCCCGCGCCGTCGGGGAGCACCGCGGGGTGGCCTCTTCGGACGAGGGCGCCGGCCTCGGCCTCCGGTTCGCCCCGGGCGGCCCGCTCCCGGGCGTACGCGTCCTGCCGGTGCCGGCTCCAGTCCGCGAACTCCGCCTCGGTCATGGGCCGGCTCCGGCTCTCCGCGGGCAGTGCGGGAGGGGTGCCGCCGACGGGCTTCTCCATGAGGCGGCTGACGGGCACGTAACCGAGCGCGGTCGCCAGTGTCAGCGCCGGTGCGGCGCCGGCGGGTACCGCGGCCTCGATCCGCCGGCAGCCCCAGCCGCGTACCACCTCCTCCGCGGCGAGCGCCGCCACGGTGCCCCGGCCCCGGCGGCGGTCCGGTTCCGCGATCCGCAGGTCACGGATCCGGGCCACCTCGTCGCCGAGGACGGGGTGCGTGCCGAGGTGGACCGCGCCGACCGGACGGCTGTTCACACACACCTGGTAGCGGCGTGAACGGGTCCCGTCGGCATCGCGCTGGAGCGGCTCGGCCGGCCGCAGGGTGGTGGTCATCGAAGGGGTTCTACCCGCGTGCGGGAGCCCGGATCCGCCGGTCACGGGTCCAGGTCGGCACCGGCGCGCTCGTCGAAGATCCGCATGGCCTTGGCGGTCACCGGTCCGGGTGCGCCGGGCAGGTCCCGGGCGTCGACCCGGTGCACGGCCTGGACGTCACGCAGGGTGGACGTCAGGAAGACCTCGTCGGCGCGCTCGAGGACGTCCAGCGGCAGGTCGGTCTCCCGGGCCCCGGTCCACTCCACGGCCAGCGCGCGCGTGATGCCCGCGAGGCAGCCGGAGGCGACCGGCGGGGTGTGGATCTCGCCGTCCAGGACGACGAAGACGTTCGACCCCGTGCCCTCGCACAGCCGGCCCACCGTGTTGGCGAACAGCGCCTCGGTCGCGCCGTCCCGGTGCGCGCGGGCCAGGGCGACGACGTTCTCGGCGTACGAGGTGGTCTTCAGGCCGGTCAGGGCGGAGCGCTCGTTGCGGGTCCACGGGACGGTGATCACGGCGGTGGAGTCGGGCCGGCGCGTCGCGTCCCCGAGGGCGACGACGAGGGTACGGGCCTGGTCGCCGCGTTCGGAGCCCAGCGGCGACACACCGCCGGTGTACGTGATGCGCAGCCGCCCGAGCGGCTTCCGGTCGGCGTCCAGGACGGCCGCACAGGCCCGGCGCACCTCGTCGAGGTCGGGCTCGGGCAGTCCGAGACCGCGTGCCGAGCGGGTCAGCCGGTCGAGGTGGCGGGTCAGCGCGAACGGCTTCCCGTCGACCGCCTTGACGGTCTCGAAGACGCCGTCGCCCACGGTCAGCCCGTGGTCGAGGGCGGAGACGCGGGCCGACCCGATGTCCTTGAGCCCGCCGTCGAGCCAGATCTTCACTGGTGTCCACCTCGCATGGATGTCCCGGACGCGTGCGCGTCCCTGTCGTGCCGGCCGGGGTCCGGGACCCGCCGCGGACGGGCGCGGTCCGGTCCTCCCCCGTCCGGCGGGTACGTTCCCGACGCTACCGCGAGCAGCCGTGCCGCCTTCAGCTCGGTCTCCTGCCACTCCCGTACCGGATCGGAGCCCCAGGTGATGCCGGCGCCCGTGCCGAAGCGCAGCGTGCCGTCCGCCCGGTCGGCCCAGAAGGTGCGGATCCCGACGGCGAGCTGCCCGGTGCCCCGGTCCGCGTCGACCCAGCCGATCCCCCCGCAGTACGGGCCGCGCGGCGCCGTCTCCAGGGAGGCGAGGATCCGCAGGGCGCTGGACTTGGGGGCACCGGTGACCGAACCGGGCGGGAAGGCGGCGGCGAGCAGTTCGGGCCAGCCGGCGCCGTCGCGCAGTTCGCCGCGCACGGTGGAGACCAGGTGGACCAGGCCGGGGTGCTTCTCGACGACGCACAGCTGGGGCACGGTGACCGAGCCCGTGGCGCAGACGCGGCCCAGGTCGTTGCGGACCAGGTCGACGATCATCACGTTCTCGGCGTGGTCCTTCTCCAGCAGGTCCGCCTCCGTGCGCCCGGTGCCCTTGATCGGTCCCGACTCGACGACGCGTCCCTCGCGGCGCAGGAAGAGCTCCGGGGACGCGGTGGCCACCTCCACGCCGTGCCGCGGCAGCCGGATCGTCCCCGCGTAGGGGGCCGGGTTGCCCCGCGCCAGCAGCGCGGTCAGCGCGTCCACGTCGGCGTCCGGCGCGAGGGGCGCGGAGAGGACGCGGCAGAGGTTCGCCTGGTAGACCTCGCCGGCCGCGATGTGTTCCCGTATGCGCCGCACGCCCGCCGTGTACGCGGAGCGGTCGAGGGACGACGTCCAGTCACCGGCGCCGGGCCCGCGCCAGGCGCCGCGCACCGGAGCGGGCACCGGCTCGCGCCGTACGTCGCGGAAGCGGGCGCACACCAGCCGCCCCTCGAAGTCGGCGGCGACAGCCCAGAAACCGGCGGAGTCCAGTGCCGCGGGATCACCGGTCACGTCGGCGAGGCCGGTGGCGACGAGGCCGCCGAAGCGGGCGAGAGGGGGCAGGTCGAGCACACTGTCGAGTCTAGGGCGGGTCCCCGCACAACCGCCCTGACCAGGGTCCGGACCGGACGAACCGCAGCACGCTGCACAAACGCGTTTTTGTACTGGCCCGGTAATCCGCTAGAGTTCAACACGTCGCCGGGACGCGAGAGCGGACCGAAACGACAGGCGAACGTAGCTCAGTTGGTAGAGCGCAACCTTGCCAAGGTTGAGGTCGCGAGTTCGAACCTCGTCGTTCGCTCGAAAGAGCAAGGGGATCTTCCCGAACCCCTGCACTCCTGGTGGAGTGGCCGAGAGGCGAGGCAACGGCCTGCAAAGCCGTCTACACGGGTTCAAATCCCGTCTCCACCTCCAAGGACGATTAGCTCAGCGGGAGAGCGCTTCCCTGACACGGAAGAGGTCACTGGTTCAATCC
>NZ_JAVRHI010000261.1:0-4814 GCF_034105845.1 Streptomyces sp. CRN 30
GCGGCTGCGTCTCGGCGGCGTGGCCCTGGACCGGGCGCGTGCCGGTGGTCCGGCGGCGGGTGCGTTGCTGAAGGCGGTGAAGGAGCAGGTGCGGGAGGTGCCCGGGGACGGTCTCGGGTATGAGCTGCTGCGCCACCTCAACGCCGAGACCGGCCCGGCCATGGCGGCCCTGCCCGTCCCCCAGCTCGGCTTCAACTACCTCGGCCGGTTCCCCGCTGGCCGGCCGGACGGCACGTCCGGAGCCTGGGAGCCCGTAGGCGGATCGGGGCTGGGGGGTGCGGCCGACCCGGACACACCGGCGCGGCACGTCCTGGAAGCCATGGCGCTGGTCGAGGACACCCCGGCCGGACCGCAGCTGACGGTGTCACTGGCCTGGCCCGGCACCCTCCTCGCAGCCGCCGATGCCGAACGACTCGGGCTGATCTGGCGGGACATGCTCGCCGGACTCGCCGCGCACACCGACGCAGAACCCGGCGCAGGCGGCCACACACCCTCCGACTTCCCCCTGCTCACCCTGGCCCAGGAGGAAGTCGACGACCTGGAAGCCGAGTTCGCCGACGACCACGCCTGATCCGGACGACCCATGCACCTCACGCACTCATGCACCTGACGCACCCCATACACCACCAGGCACACCCAAGTAACGGTGAGGAGACACTCCGATGGCCCGAGCTCGTGTCGAGGACGTATGGCCTCTGTCGCCCCTTCAGGAGGGACTGCTCTTCCACGCGTCCTTCGACGGCCGGGGCACCGACGTGTACCAGGGCCAGCGCTGCCTTGATGTGCTCGGTCCGCTCGACGCCGACGTGCTGCGGACATCATGGGAGGCGCTGCTGGCCCGCCATGCCGCCCTGCGCGCCGGATTCCGCAGGCGCAGTTCCGGTGAGTCGGTGCAGGTCATCGTCCGCGAGGTGACTTTGCCCTGGCAGCAGGCGGACGTCAGCGCTCTGCCCAGGGACGAGGCCGTCGCCGAGATCGGACGGCTGTGCGCGGCCGAGCTGGACCGGCGTTTCGACCCGGCGGTCCCACCGCTGCTGCGGCTGCTGCTCATCCGTGTCGCTCCGGACCGCCACCGCCTCGTTCTCACCAGCCATCACCTGCTCATGGACGGCTGGTCCCTGCCCGTCCTGTTCGGTGAACTCACCACCGTCTACGCGGCGGGCGGTGACGCGCGCGACCTGCCCCGCACCCCCTCGTACCGGGAGTACCTGGCCTGGCTGACGCGCCAGGACAAGCCGGCCGCGCGGGCGGCCTGGCGGGCCGAACTGGCCGGGGCCGAGCAGCCGACACTGGTCGCACCCGCCGACCCGGGACGGCGACCCGGGGAGACGGCGCACGTGACCACCGAGCTCACTCCCGCGCTCAGCCGGGACCTGGCGGCCGTCGCGCGAGGCCGGGGCGTGACACTCAACACCGTCGTCCAGGGCGCGTGGGCGCTGGTCCTGGCACAGCTGGCGGGCCGGACCGACGTCGTGTTCGGCGCGACCGCCGCGGGGCGGCCCGCTGATCTGCCCGGCGTCGAAGGCATGGTCGGCCTGTTCATGAACACACTCCCCGTGCGGGTTCGGCTCGACGGCGCCCTGCCGGTGGCCCGGCTCCTCACCGACCTCCAGGAGCGGCAGTCCGCGCTGATGCCGCACCAGCACCTGGGCCTGCCGGAGGTGCAGCGCCTCGCCGGACCGGGGGCGGTCTTCGACACCATCGTCGTCTACGAGAACTACCCCAGCCCTCCGCAGGAGGAGCCCGCACGGGGTGCCGAGGCCATCGAGATCCGCCGTACCCGGGAGGTGAAGGACGCCTCCCACTACCCGCTCGCTCTGGTCGTCGTGCCCGGCGAGCGGATGCACGTCAAACTCGACCACCAGCGGGACCTGTTCGACGGGGAAGCCGCCACGGCGGTACTCGCGCGGCTGGTGCGCGTACTGGAACAGATCGCGGCCGACCCGATGACGCGTGTGCGGGACATCGACCTGCTGGCCGCGGACGAACGGGCGCGCGTCGAGACGGAGTGGGCGCGGGGAGGGAAGGCGCGGAACGACACCGGCGGTGGACCGTCCGCGCCCGGCCCGGCGACGCTGCCCGCGCTGTTCGCGGCGTGCGCGGCGCGGACCCCGGACGCTCCCGCGGTGCGGTACGGGACCGCGGAACTGACGTACGCCGACCTCGACCGGCGGGCGAACCGCCTGGCCAGGTACCTGTTGCGGCGCGGTGTGGGACCGGAGACCCGCGTCGGGCTGCGCCTCGGCCGCGGGCCGGACATGATCGTGGCGATCCTCGGGGTGTGGAAGGCCGGGGCGGCGTACGTGCCGCTGGACCCGGAGCACCCGGCGGACCGGCTGGCGTTCATGACGGCGGACAGCGGCGCGGCACTGACCCTCGACGACGACGCGCTGACCGCGCTGACCGCGGCGGCCGGAGCCGTCGCCGCCGAGTCGGACGCGCCGCTCGACGTGGCCGTCGACGCCGACCAGTTGGCGTACGTCATCTACACCTCCGGTTCCACGGGCCGCCCCAAGGGCGTGGCGGTGGCGCACCGCGGTGTGACCGCACTGGCGGAGACGATGCGGCCCGTCCTGGGCGCCGCCCCGGGCGAGGTGAGTTTGCAGTTCGCGTCGTACGGCTTCGACGCGGCCGTACTGGACGTGGCCGTCACACTGGCCGCGGGCGGGACGCTGGCGATCGCGTCAGACGAGGAGCGCGCCGACCCGAGGGCCCTGGCGGAGATGATCCGCGACACCGGGGTCACCGTCGCCAGCGTCGTACCGTCGCTGCTCTCCGTCCTCGACCCCGGAACGGTCACGGGCGTACGCGCCTGGGTGCTCGGCGCCGAACGTCTCACCGCGGACCTGGCGGCCCGCTGGCGCTCCCGGGCCGCCGTGTGGAACACCTACGGCCCGACCGAGGCGACCGTGATCACGACGGCCGTCGCCCTCGACCCCGGCATCGGCCCGCTGGACGCGCCGCCGGCGATCGGCCGCCCCCTGCCGTACTCCGGTGTGTACGTGCTGGACGCCTTCCTGCGTCCCGTCGCCCCCGGCGCGGTGGGCGAGGTGTACATCACGGGCCCCGGCCTGGCGCGCGGCTACGCGGGGCGCCCGGACCTGACGGCCGAACGCTTCGTGGCGTGCCCGTTCCTGCCCGCCCAGCGCATGTACCGGACCGGTGACCTGGCCCGCTGGTCGCAGGACGGGCTGTTGCACTTCGCGGGCCGCGCGGACGCCCAGGTCAAGATCCGTGGCTTCCGTATCGAACTCGGCGAGGTCGAGTCCGTTCTCGCCGCGCACCCGGACGTCGCCCAGGCGGCGGTCGTGGTCCGTGACGACCGGCTGCTGGCCTACGTGGTCGCCGGGCAGGCACTGGACCCGGCCGCCGTACGCGAGCATGCCGCCACCCGCCTCCCGGCCTACATGGTCCCGGCGTCGGTGACGGTGCTCGACCGGTTCCCCCTGACGGTCAACGGCAAGATCGACCGGGCCGCCCTGCCCGCTCCGGACGCCGCCGGCGGTTCCGGACGGGCACCGTCGACCCCCGTCGAGGAGATCCTGTGCGGCCTCTTCGCCGACGTGCTCGGCCTCGAACGGGTCGGCCCCGACGACGACTTCTTCGCGGCGGGCGGTGACTCGCTGCTCGGCATGCGCCTCACCGCGCGGATCCGCGCGGTCCTCGACGCCGACCTGAGCGTCCGCGACCTGTTCGCCGCCCCGTCGGCCGCCGGCCTCGCCCGGTCGCTGGCCGACGCGGCCGACGGCTCGCGCGCACCGCTGCGCCCGGCGGACGTACGGCCCGACCGCGTACCCCTGTCGTACGCACAGCGACGCATGTGGTTCCTCAACCGCATGGACGGCACGGACTCGGACGCGACCGGCGCCTACAACCTTCCGTTGGCGCTGCGCCTCACCGGTGACTTGAACCGGCAGGCGTTGGAGGAGGCGCTGGGTGACCTCGCTGACCGGCACGAGAGCCTGCGCACGGTGTTCCCCGACGCGGAGGGCGAGCCGTGGCAGCGGATACTGACGGGAGAGGCCGGCCGTCCCCCGCTGCGGGTGATCGAGACCGACGAGGCGCGGCTGGAGGAGGAGGTCGCCCGGCAGTCGCGTGAAGCCTTCGACCTGAGCACGGAACTCGCTTGGCGGACCGCGCTCTTGACGACCTCTCCGACGGACGCGGTGCTCCTGTTGGTGGTGCATCACATCGCGTCGGACGGGTGGTCGATGGGGGTGTTGGCGGGGGATCTGCGGGTGGCGTACGGGGCGCGGTGTGCGGGCCGGGCGCCGGAGTGGGAGCCGTTGCCGGTGCAGTATGCGGATTATGCGCTGTGGCAGCGTGAGACGCTCGGTGACCCCGACGACCCGGACAGTGTGCTCAGTGGTCAACTGGAGTTCTGGCGGCATGTGTTGGCGGATGCACCGCCTGAGCTGCGACTTCCGACGGACCGGCCTCGTACCGCCGAACCCTCCTTCCGGGGCGGCAGCGTCCCGGTGGAGGTGGACGCCGACACCCATGCCCGCCTGGTGGCCCTGGCGGCCCGAGGCCGGGCGACGATGTTCATGCTGGTGCACGCGGCGTTGTCGGTGCTGCTGTCGCGGATGGGTGCGGGGTCCGACATCCCGGTGGGGACGGGAATCGCGGGGCGTGGTGACGCGCGGCTGGAGAAGCTGTCGGGTTTCTTCGTGAACACGTTGGTCCTTCGGGCGGATCTGTCCGGTGATCCGTCGTTCGGCGAGGTGCTGCGGCGGGTGCGGGAGACGGATCTGGCGGCGTACGCGCATCAGGACGTGCCGTTCGAGCGGTTGGTGGAGGAGCTGAACCCGGCG
>NZ_JAVRHI010000262.1:0-47134 GCF_034105845.1 Streptomyces sp. CRN 30
CGGCCCAGTGGGCGCGGTCGCGCGCCGCGCGCTCGGAGGCGAGGTAGGCCGCCTCCTCGGTGGCGAGCCGGGCCACGGGGGCGAAGGCGGCGGGGGTCGGCCGGCGGCCCGCGGCCAGCGCGTCGTAGGTGTCGGCGAGGCGGCGTCCGAGGAGCTTGTAGCTGTAGCCGTCGAGCAGGATGTGATGGGCTCTCAGGAACCAGATGTGCCGGTCCGGTGCGAGGGTGAGCAGGGCGTGCGAGAACAGGGGCCCCTTGTCGATGTCCACGGGGGTCGCGAGGTCCGCGTGGATCCACTGCCACGCGGCGGCCTCCGGGTCGTCCGTGCCGCTGACGTCGATCCGGTGCAGTGTCCAGTCGTCCGCGTCCGGTGCCGGCCGGCAGCGGGGGCCGTCGTCGGTGTCGAGGAAGCGCAGGGCGAACGTGCCGGCCTCGCCGACGGTGTGCCGCAGCGCGGCCTCGAACAGGCCGGTGTCGAGGGGCCCGTGGACCTCCACCGCCTCTCCGGTGTTGTAGGCGGCACTGTCCGGAGCGAGTCGCTGGGCGTACCAGAGGCCCTCCTGGGCTCCGGTCAGCGGGCGACGGTCGTCCTCGTGGAGTGACATGCACAACCCTCATGTGGCAAGCCGTGATCACACGGTCGGGGGGGATGGGGTCCGGTCGGGCCGGACGCGCGCGAGCGTCGGACCGGTTCGTTCAACGTATTCCTGGGGCCGGCGCAGGCAAAAGGGGAACTGTCGCTCCACTCGAGGGTCGTTCGGCCCTGTCGCCGGTTCCGGCAGCTCTTTACGTTGAGGGAGCACGAGCGGCTCGGTCAAGGCCGGAGCGTACGGCGGGAGGAATTCCGGGAATTCCCCTAGAAGTACGTGCCGCCGGCCGGGAGAAGTTCTAGGGAAAGCCCCCGATTCGGGGCCCGGGGCCGCCCGGAGTTGGATTTTGCGGCTTCCGGCGATGCACCCTCTGAACGACACCGGGTTACTTCGGGCAGCCGGCGGTGGCGCGGTGCCATCGCCTCGGGTACGGAAAATGGTTGACGAGCAGATGACTGACGGCATGCAACGTGCACTGTGTCCGGTCGAGACGCTGTATGTGGGCCAGCGGAGCCGGGCGGTGCTCTCCTGCACCCTGCACGGACACGTCGACGTGGAGGCGCTGTCGGCGGCGTTCGACGCCGTCACGGCCGCGCAGCCCACGCTGCGCGCGCGGATCGTGCCGGACGGCACGGGGTACGCGCTGCGCCTCCTCGACGAGGAGAGCAGGCCACGCCTGATCACGCGGACCGGCGACGCGGAGGAGGCGCACGCGGCGGAGCTGAACTCGCCGCTGCCGGTCGGCTCCCCGCTGACCCGCGCGGTCCTCGTCAGCGCACCGGACGGTGACCAGCACCTGTTCGTGCTGACGATCGACCACACGATCACCGACGGACACAGCGCCCTCACCCTGCACAACATCCTGTGGGACCGATACCGGGAGATCGTCGAAGCGGACGGGGAGCACCGGGAAGCGGTGCCGTCCGCCGCCGCCGTGGTCACGGAGGACCGCGTGGACGGCCCGCAGTGGCCGAGTCCCGTCAGCCTGTCGCTGCCCCGCGGGGACGAGGCCGACACCGCCGCGTACCTCGAGCGCCGCACCGAGGAGGCCAGGCAGCACCCGGTCGAACTGGTGGCCTACGACGTACCGGCCGGCACGGAGGACGGGCACGTCGAGGCGTGCCGGCTGACCCTGGACCCGGAGGACACCACCCGGCTGCGGCAGGCCGCCCGCCGGGCCGGGGTCTCCGTCCACGCCCTGGTGAGCGCCGCGGTCCTGGGGGCGGCCCGCCGCCGGCTGGCGGGCGACGGCGCCCGGACGCTGGGCTGTCTGTCCCCCGTCGACCTGCGGTCCCGGATGTCCCCGCCGCTCCCGGCCGCCGTCGCGGTGGCCGCGGTCACCAGCCACCTGCAGACCGTCGAGGTGTCCGAGGAGACGGAGCCGCTGGCCCTGGCGCGCACCGTGCACGCCCGGATCGGTGAGTACATCGCGCGCGGCGACCACTTCCGGGAGGTCCTGATCACGCCGGAGATCCCCCGGAACCCGGCACTGCAGCTGGGCACCGTGATCGTCACCAACATGGGCGTGGTGCCCGGGCCGCGGCTCCCGGAGGGGCTGCGCGCGAGTGACGTCCGGCTGGTGCCCGGCCGGGAGAACTACTTCCCGCAGATGGGCCGGAGCCCCGTGATGGCGTGCGTCGTCTCCTGCGAGGGCCGGCTCGCCATCGAGTTCCCGCACTTCACCGCCTGCTTCAGCCCGTCCTTCATGGCGGCGTTCCGCGACGACGTCCGCGACGGGCTGCTCGCCTTCACGGGCACCGCCGAGCCCGAGCCCGCGCTCGCGGACGCGCGCTAGGAGAAGGCCTCCGGCCCAGCGCACCTGCCCCAGCTGCCACGAGGAGCGATCCCCCGCATGAACACCGTCAGCGACCTCCCCCCTCTCCCGGCGCTGCTGCCGCGGGCCCGGGCGGGTGACGAGGAGGCCATGAACAGCCTGCTCACCGGCATCACCCCGTACGTCGCCCGGATCTGCCGGTCCATCACCCAGGACGACGCCGCCGACGCCACGCAGGAGGCGCTCCTCGCCATCTACCGCGGTCTTGGCACCCTGCGCGAACCGGCGGCGTTCTACGGCTGGGTGCGCTCGGTGACCGTCCGCGAGGCCGTCCGCACCGCGAAGCGGCGCGGTGCGGAGACGACGTACTCCGAGGTGGAGACGGAGCAGCGGACCAACCCGCTCGACGCGGTGTACATCAGCGACGTGCTGGACCGGTTGTCCGACGCCCACCGCCAGGTCCTCACCCTGCGCGTCTACGGGCTCAACGAGGAGGAGATGGCCGAGACGCTCGACCTGCCCGTGGGGACCGTACGGTCCCGTCTGCACCGTGCCCGCCGCCGGTTCCAGGAGGCCTGGCAGCCGGCGGCCGCGTGACGGGGCCCCCGCCGGCGGCGCGGCCGTCCGGCGGGGGCCCCGTCACGGGAGGGTCAGGCGACGCACTCCGGTGGCACGCGCGGCGGCCACTGCCCCACCGTCAGCAGGCCCAGACCGTGCGCACGCGCCACGAGGGCGGGACGGTTGGGCACCTGGAACCTGCGCAGCAGCAGTCCGACGCGGTACTCGACGCCCTGCCGGCTCATGAACAGGCGGGCGGCCAGCTGCACCGTGGAGGCACCGCCCGCGACGCCCTCCAGCACCTGCGCGTCGAGCTTGCTGAGCATCCGCCGGGCGGGCGCGTCCGGCTCGTCGTCCACGTCCGCCGCGCCCGTGTCGTCGTCGGGCCGGAGCAGGAGGACGACACCGGCCGGCCTTCCGGCCGTGCCGTTGACCGCCGTGCCGGTGAGCTCGGCCGAGAAGGGGCGCCCCGTTCCGTCCCGGCCCGTCACCCGTTCCGTGAAACGACCGCGGCGGCCCTCGGAAAGACCGGCGAAACGTGCGCTCAGCGAAGGCAGTGACAGGGCGGGGAGAAACTCGTGGAGACCGCGGCCGTACATGTCGGCCGGGGTCCGGCCGAATTGCCGCGCGAATCCGTGCTCCGACGCCGTGATGACGAGGTCACCGGGAGATACGTGAGCCGTAAAAATGCGTCGGTGCGGCCTTCCCTCCGTGCCGTTCCGACGAGTTCCGGTTACGGTTCGGACTTCGGGGACCACTGGGGCGGCACCGTTATTCACCGCGCCGATCGAAGCACCGGTGATGTGCGCGGTCACCACGGACCTACCGTCTTTCCTCCCGTACGGGGAGAGCGCCGCGCCCGCGTGCACGAGGACAGGTACAACGTTGTCATGGCCATTCGATCTCCGGCTCCCCCGCCGTGGTCTCGAGGGACGCCGCCGGAGCGGTCGCGGCCACCCCTGCGGCAGCCCCCCACTGCCAGCCCAAGAAAGCGTGACGCAACACGAATACCTCCACGGAACCTGGTGAGACGGATCGGGGTCGGCACTTCAAGGGTAAAGCCAGGCAACTACTGTGACAAGAGTTTGCCTACAAGGATCAAGGTCTTGCCAAGCCTCCCGTCACTGAAGAACGAGGCCCTCACCTGCAAGAACGGCCGTACGCCTGAGGAACAGCACGCAGCGGACCGTGACGCAAGCCGCAAGGGTGATCAAGTCGGTTGCCAGGCTTGCCCGATCTTTCGTAAGGTGGCGGCACCTTCCGCACCCCGGCTGACGACCCGGAACGAAGGAGTGCCGGAGGCGTCGGAGAACAAGAGGTGGGAATGCTTGACCAGCCGCACTTCGGCCGCCGGCTGAGGAGGCTCAGGCTGGAACGAGGTCTGAGTCAGGCTCATGTGGTGGGCGAGGGCATGTCCACGGGCTACCTGTCACGCCTGGAGTCCGGGGAGCGCCCGCCCACCGAACGGGCCGTCGCCTACCTCGCGGGGCGGCTCGGCGTCGACGTGTCCGTCCTGACCCGCCCCACGGACGGCTCCCTCACCGAGGTACTGGCCGGCGCGCTGTCGGCACCCGCCGGCACGGACAGCACCGACGCGCTGTCCCGCGCGCTCGAGGACGACGAACGCGAGGACCCCGCCGCCCGCTGGCAGGCCCTGTGGCTGCTCAGCCGCGGCAACCGGCGCAACGGCGACCACGAGCAGGAACTCGCCCAGTTGCTGGAGATCATCGAGCTGAGCGAGCTGCTCGACTCGCCGGAACTCAGCGCGCGGGCACACATGCAGCACGCCCGGTGCCTGCGGGCGCTGGGCAGGATGGGGCAGGCGGAGCCGGTGGCGGTGCGGGCCCTCGCCATCGCCCGCGACGAGGCCCTGTCCGTGGCCGACACGATGGCCGCGCTCATGGTGCTGATCAGCATCGAGACGGAGATCGGCAGCATCGAGGCCGCCGGCCGGCACGTCGCGGAGCTGGAGCGGGACTTGCTGGCGGACGCCGCCCCCACCCAGGCGGCCGAGGCCCTGTGGACCGCCGCCATGGTCAGCAACCGCCAGGGCGACCACACCGGCGCCCAGGTCAGACTGGAGCGGGCGCTCGATCTCCTCGAGGGCAAGGACGACCTGACCCTGTGGGCGAGACTGCGGGCGGCCGCCACCGCCGCCGCGCTGCAGATGTCCCCTCCCCGTGTGGACGCGGCCGAGCACTGGCTGGGTGAGGCCGAGCCCGTCGTCGAACTGATCGGCACCCCCCTGCAGGTGCAGGAGCTGCACGCCCTCCAGGCCCATCTGGCCTACCACAAGGGCGACCTGGACGAGGCCCGGGCCCGCTGCGACGCGCTGCCGACGGACGACGACCTCCGCCTGTCCTACCGCGACCGCGTACGCCTGCGGGTCCTCCGGGGGCAGTTGACGATCCTGGACGGCCGGATCGACGAGGGCATCACCCTCCTCAAGGAAGCGGGCCGGCAAGCGGCCGACTCCAAGAACCTGGACCTGGCGGCCCACATCTGGCAGTCCCTGGCCACCACCCTCACCGAGGTGCGCGCCACGGAGACGACCGGCACGACACGGGACGACTGACACCGGAGGCGCTCGGCGTGTGAGACGCGCACCGCGTGTGTCTCATGTGGCGCTGGTGAGGCAATGGTGCACATCGTGCACGTGCTGCGAACACGCGACCCGTACGGGCGTACGCACGCGAACAGCCAGGGAAGACATGGGGGCGCCAAGATCAGCCCGAAGGGAGCAAGCCTCCGTGACGCTCGCCGCGCCGCCCCCCATACCCAGAGCAGCGGGATCGTTCCCCCTGCTGGGTCACGCCGTCCAGCTCCTGCGCGACAACCTCGGTTTCGTCGCCTCGCTCCGCCGCGACTACGGGCCGCTGGTGGAGATCACCCTGCAGCCCGGCACCCGCACCGTCATCGTCCAGGACCCCGAACTGATCCGCACCATGCTGGTCGACCTCGGTCCCAGCCTCGACAAGGGGCGCTTCTTCGAGAAGATGGGCGAGCTGCTGGGCGACTCGGTGGTCACCGCCGCCGGCCAGCACCACGTGCGCAAACGCCGCCAGCTGCAGCCCGCCTTCGCCCGCGACGAGATCGCCCGCTACGTCGACATCATGCGGGACGAGGTCACCGCGCACGTCGACGGCTGGCGGGAGGGCCAGACCCTCGACGTGCGCGAGACGATGGTCGGGCTCTCCCTCGACATGCTCGCCAAGACGGTCTTCTCCGGCTCCCTCGACGAGGGCACCTTCCGCCGGCTGCGCGAGGACCTGTCGGTGGTGATGAACGGCGTCGGCGCCCGCGTCATGCTGCCCGACTGGGTGGCGCGCCTGCCGCTGCCCCACAACCGCCGCTTCGACCGGTCCCGGGACGCCGTCCGGGCCACCGTCCAGCGCGCCGTCGACGAACTGCAGGCCTCCGGGCACGACACCGGCGACATGCTCTCCCTGCTGCTGCGCGCCCGGGACGAGACCACCGGCCGGCCGCTCACCGGGCACCAGATCTGCTCCGAGATCCTCACCCTGGCCGTGGCCGGGACCGAGACCACCGCCTCGGTGCTCTCCTGGACGCTGTACGAACTCGCCCGCCACCCGGACGTCGAGGCACGCGTCCTGACCGAACTGGACGAGGTCCTCGGCGACCGGCCGGTCACCTTCGAGGACGTCACCCGCCTCCCCTACCTGCGGCGCGTGATCGACGAGGTGCTGCGGCTGCACCACACCGGCTGGCTGGTCACCCGCCGTACCGTCACCGAGACCCGCCTCGGCCGGTGGACCCTGCCCGCCGGCACCGAACTGGCCTACTGCCAGCACGCCCTCCACCGCGACCCCGAACTCTTCACCGACCCCCTGTCCTTCGACCCCGACCGCTGGCTGGACAGCGCACAGCCGCCCCCGTCGGGCGCGTTCCTGCCCTTCGGCGCGGGCAAGCACCGCTGCATCGGTGACCGGTTCGCCCTCACCGAACTGATCACCGCCATCGCGACGATCACCCGGCGGGTACGTCTGGACCTGGGGGGCCGGACCGTCCGGCCGGTGGCCCAGGCCACCGTGCGCCCGCGGACCCTGACCATGGACGTGCGGCTGCGGTGAACACCGCCCCCGGTCGCCGTCGCCGTCGGCGTCACCCGGGGGCCGCCCACCCGCCGTTCACGGCCGGGTGGCGGTCTCGCTGTCGCGGTGGAAGGTGAAGACCTGGTCGAGGCCGACGATGCCCAGCACCCGCAGGGTGTGCGCGGGCACGGCGGCGAGGGCGAGGTCCGCCCGGGCGGCGAGGGCGTGGTTGCGGGCGGCGAGCAGGGCGGTGATGCCGCTGGAGTCGCAGTACTCCATGCCGGCCAGGTCCAGGACGAGGCGCTGGCCCGGCCGCAGGGTGAGGGCGGCGAGCAGGGCGCGCAGCTCCGGTGCGCCGGCGTAGTCGAGTTCGCCGGTGATCTCCAGGACGGGACCGGTCGTGGCGTCTCGGGTGGTGATCTTCAGCGAGCTCATCGTGCGTATCTCGTCGTCGGGTCGGGAGTGGTGGGGGCGGAGGAGGTGGCGGGCGCGGGCACGCCCAGCGCGAGCAGGGCGGTGTCGTCGTCGAGGCCGTCCCCGAAGCTGTCCAGCAGGCTGGTCAGCGCCTCGACGAGGGTACGCGGGGACGCCCCGGCGTGGTCCGCGGCGAAGGCGCGCAGGGCCTCGTCGCCGTACAGCGTGGTGCGGTCGGGGCCGATGCGGGCCTCGGTGAGGCCGTCGGTGTAGAGCAGCAGGGTGTCGCCGGGGGCGAGCACGGTGTCGACGGTGGCGAAGCGCGCGTCGGGCAGGACGCCGACGAGGAGCCCGCCGGGGGTGGGCAGGTAGTCGGCCGTCCCGTCGGCGCGCAGCACCAGGGCCGGCGGGTGCCCGCCGGAGGCGAGGCGGACGGTGACCTGCCCGGTTTCCGGGTCGGGCTCCAGGGTGCCGAAGATGGCGGTGCAGTACCGCGGGTCGCCGCCCGTGTAGCGCTCGTGCAGCACCGTGTTGAGGGTGGACAGGGCGGCCACGGGGTCGGGGTCGTGCAGGGCGGCGGCGCGCAGGGTGTAGCGGGTCAGCGAGGTGACCGCGGCGGCTTCCGGGCCCTTGCCGCAGACGTCGCCGAGGAACAGGGCGAAGCGTTTGCCGTCGACGGGGAAGACGTCGTAGAAGTCGCCGCCGAGCCGGTCCGGGGAGGCGGTGTGGTAGTGGGCGGCCGTCTCCACCCCGGGCACCGGGGGCAGGGTGGCCGGCAGCAGCGACTGCTGGAGCACGGCGAGGGCCGCCTGCAGGCGGGCGCGGTCCGTCTCGGCCTGCCTGCGCGCCTGTTCGGCCGCCTTCCGCCCGCGCAGGAGCTCCTCCTCGTAGGCGCGGCGGTCGCGGGCGTCGAAGAAGGTGGCGCGGATCAGCAGCGGCTCGCCGGTGCTGCCGCGCTTGACCACGCCGGAGACCAGCACCGGCATCCGGGCGCCGTCGGCCTGCCGGAGCTCCAGGGCTATGCCGCTGACCTCGCCCCGCACCCGGAGCAGCGGAGCGAGGTGGGTCTCGTAGTACATCCTGCCGCCCACGGTCAGCAGGTCGGTGAACCGCATCCGGCCCACCACCGCGTCCCGCTCCAGGCCGAGCCAGCCCAGCAGCGTGGCGTTGACCTTCGCGACGGTGCCGTCCATCAGCGTGGACAGGTAGCCGCACGGCGCGCTTTCGTACAGTTCCTCGGCGCTGTCCTCCAGCAGCGCGGCGAACAGCGCGTCCGGCACCTCGGGGTCGCAGGCGGTCTCGTGCGGGTCGGGTTCCGGCCCGGTGCGGCACATCACCGCAGGCTCCTCAGGAATGCGGTGATCGCCGCGTTGGTGGCGTCGGGCGCGGACAGGTGCGGGCAGTGCCCGGTCGCGTCGAGGACGACCAGCTGCGAACCCGGGACCGCCCGGTGGACGTGGGCGCCGACCTCCGGGGAGGCGATGACGTCCTGCGCGCTCTGCAGCACCAGGGTCGGCACCCGCACCCCCTTCAGGTCGTCCCTGGAGTCCGAGAGGAACGTGGTCCGCGCGAAGACCCGCGCCATCTCCGGGTCGGTGGCGCAGAAGCTGTCCGTCAGCTCCTCACCGAGTTCCGGACGGTCCGCGTTGCCCATGATCATCGGCGCCGTGGCCTGTGACCAGCCGAGGTAGTTGGACTCCAGCGAGCCCAGCAGCTCGTCGATGTCCGCCGCGCTGAAACCGCCCCGGTAACCCTCGTCGTCGACGTACCGCGGGGACGGGGCGACCATCACCAGCGCCCCGATGCGCTCCGGGGCCAGTCCGGCGGCCAGCACCCCGATCATGGCGCTGACCGAGTGCCCCACGAACACCGCGTCGCGCAGGTCCAGGGCCTCGCACACCTCCAGCACGTCGCGGGCGTAACCGTCCAGGGAGGAGTACCGCTCCTCCGAGAACGCGGACAGGTCCGAGCGGCCCGAGCCCACGTAGTCGAAGAGCACCACCCGGTGGTCGTCGGCCAGGGCGGGCACCGTCAGGCGCCACATGTTCTGGTCACAGCCGAAGCCGTGCGCCAGCACCACCACCGGCCCCCGGGGGTCGCCGGTGACCGTGACGTTGTTCCTGCGCCGGATGTCCATGCGAACCATCCTCGCAGCTTCCGTCCGTCGACCCGGTCCGGCCCTCGCATCACCCCGAGCTCTGCCCAGCGCCTTCACCTCCCGTCACCACGTGGGACGCGGGGCGCCGCCGGCGTCCGGTCAGCCGGACAGCACGCTCACGAAGAAGTCGGGCGAGCGGTCCACCTCCCCGAGGGACGGGCCGCGGTTCGGGTACCCGTGCGCCATGCCCGCCGCGTGGTACGTGCGGACGGGGACACCGGTCTCCTCGCGCTGCCGGGCGAGCAGTTCGCCGGACGGGCGGAGGTCGTCGTGCTCGGCGAGGACGATGCCGGTCGGGGGGAGGCCGTCCAGCTGCGTCGCCCCGGGCATCGCGTCCGCGGGCAGACCGGTCAGGCGGCCCACGCACTTGCGCACCATGTCCTCGATCGACCCGGTGGTGAACCGCAGGAGTGCCGGGAGCTCCCGCATCGCGGCCGCCGTCGCGTCGTCCAGGGCCGGGGTCGGGAAGTGCACGAAGGGGTACGCCGGCAGCAGGGCGTCCGGACGGGGTTCGTCCCGGTCGCGCAGCCGGAGCGCCGTGGACAGGGCGAGGGCCGCGCCCGCGCTCGCGCCCCGAGGGCGACCGGGCCGGAGGGCGCCCGGCCGGCTCCGGTGAGCCAGAGCCACGCGAAACGTGGATCCGGACGGGGACCTCCCCGTGCGGCCCCGGCACGGTGCGGTCCTCGACCGAGATGTCCGGCGCGCTCCACCCGCCCGGGTCGCGGCAGAACTCCGCGACCCGGGCCATGGCCCGCGGGTCGGCCTGGGCGTCCTCCTGGCTCAGGCCGTCGAGCAGGTGCGTCTTTGGGGCGAGGCAGGGATCGAGTGGCATGCGCGCTCCCCGGGCGTCCGGTTCCGGTGTCCGGTTCCTCGCGTCTGTCCATCACCTCCGGACGTCTCGAACATCGAACACGGTTCTGCATGTCGGGAGACGGAGATCGCCGGACGGCGGGTGTCAGGCGGCGGGGATCACGCGCTCGCTCCGCAGGGTGTCGAACAGGGCGGCGAAGGAGGCGAGGGTGTCGACGTGGTCGGTGAAGCCCGCGCGGCGACTGCGCGCCATGTCGGTGAAGCACTCGACCGGACGGTTCAGGTCGCTGTCGGTGTGCCACCAGGAGGCGACCCGGGCGAGGTCCGGTTCGGCGAGGCCCTCACGCTCGGTGAGCCCGCGCCACAGGTCCTCCTTCCCGGCCATCTGCTCCTCCAGGGGACGCGGCCGCCCGGCGTAGCCCTCGGGTTCGACGCCGAGCAGCCCGGCGATCCGCGGCCACATCCAGCGCCACCGGAAGACGTCACCGTTCGCCGTGTTGTACGCCTGGCCGGGCAGGCCCTCGGTGGTCGCGGCCCAGATCATCTGGCGGGCCAGCAGGCCGGCGTCGGTCATGTCGGTGATGCCGTTCCACTGCGTCTCGTTGCCGGGGAAGACGAAGGGCCGGCCCTCGGCGCGGCACAGCGCCGCCTGCGCGGCCAGGGTCTGCCCCATGTTCATGGCGTTGCCGACCGCGTGTCCGATGATGGTGTGCGAGCGGTGCACGCTCCAGGAGAAGCCCTGCCGCTCGGCGGCCGCCCACAGCTCGTCCTCCTGGGCGTAGTAGAAGTTGGGGGCGTCCAGGCGGGGCTCGTCCTCGTGGAACGGGGTGTCGCGGGTCGCGCCGGTGCCGTACGCCTCGAACGGGCCGAGGTAGTGCTTGAGGCCGGTGACGAGGGCGACGTGCCGCAGGGTGCCCGCCCGTCCGGCCGCGTCCAGGACGTTGCGCACCATGGCCGCGTTGACGCTGATGTTCTCCGCCTCGGTCGGCCGACGGCTCCACGCGGTGACGAACACGTGGGTGAAGGACCGCCCGGCCAGGGCCGTCCGTACGGACTCCGCGTCCGTCAGGTCCGCGCGCAACGCCTCCACGCCGTCCTGGGGGGCGGCCTCCCGCCGGGAGAGGCCGGCGGTGCGCCATCCCTGCGCGACGAGTTCCCGGCACAGGGCCCGTCCGGCGATCCCGGTGCCGCCGACCACCAGGGCGGAGTGCCGGGTACCGCCCGTGGTCTCCACTGCGTCCGTCCCGTCCGTGTTTCCTGCCATGTCCTTGCTCCTTGCCGTGTCCGCGCTCCGTGCCGTGCCGGAGCTGTCCGCCGTGCTCACCCGGGTTCCCCTTCCGCCGGTTCAGCCGCGGGCGGCGGGAGGCTGCTCCGCCAGGGTGGGGTAGTCGGTGTAGCCGTGGTCGTCGCCGCCGTAGAAGGTCGCCCGGTCGGCCTCGGTGAGGCGCGCGTCGCGGGCCAGGCGGTCGGGGAGGTCGGGGTTGGCGATGAAGGCCCGCCCGAACGCCACCGCGTCGACGGTGCCGCTCTCCACGGCGCGCAGGGCCTGCTCCCGGCCGTAGCCGCCCGCCGCGATCAGGCGGCCCGGGTAGCGCCCGCGGACCCAGGCGCTGTCGATGCCGTCGGCCGGCCGCCGCGCTGCCGTCGAGTCGTCGCCGACGATGCCCGGCTCGACCAGGTGCAGGTAGGCGAGGCCGCGCGGGGAGAGTGCGTCCAGGACGTGGGTGAAGAGCGCCACCGGAGCGGAGTCGGCCATGTCCTGGAAGGTGCTGCTGGGCGAGATCCGGACGCCGACCCGGTCGGCCCCCACCGCGGCGGTCAGCGTGTCGAGGACCTCCCGCAGCAGCCGCGCCCGGTTCTCGACGGCGCCGCCGTAGCCGTCCGTGCGCCGGTTGGCGCTGTCCTGGAGGAACTGGTCGATGAGGTAGCCGTTGGCCGCGTGCAGCTCCACCCCGTCGAACCCGGCGGCCCGCGCGTTCTCGGCGGCCCGCCCGTACCGGTCGACGATGCCGCCGATCTCCTCGGTCTCCAGCGCCCGCGGCGTGACGTGGGGCACCCGCCCGTCGCGGGCGAAGGTCGTACCGGAGATGGCGATGGCGGAGGGGGCCACGGGCAGCTTGCCGCCGGGCTGCAGGCTGGGGTGCGAGGCGCGGCCGGTGTGCCACAGCTGCGCGACCATGGTCCCGCCGGCCTCGTGGACCGCGTCGGTGACCTGCTTCCAGGCCGTCACCTGTTCCGGGGTCCACAGGCCGGGGATGTCGGGGTTGCCCACGGCCTCGGGCATGATCGCGGTGCCCTCGGAGACGATGAGCCCGGCTGAGGCCCGCTGGGTGTAGTACCGCCGCGCGGAGGGGCCCGGGCGGCCGTCGGGCAGGGCGCGGCTGCGGGTCAGCGGCGGCATGACGATACGGTTCGCCAGGGGCAGCGCGCCGAACCGCGCGGGGGCGAACAGGGTGGACCGGTCGTGCATGGTTCTCTCCGGGACATGGCGAAAGTGCTGGCCGGGCGGGGTGTCCGCCCGGTCCTCCCGAAGCTAGACCTTGACGTTGACGTGAAGGTCAAGCACCGCCGGCGCGGGGCGGCCGAGCGGTAGGGTCTGACGTGTACGTCAAGGAGGGACGGGCCCGCCATGAAGATCGGTGAACTGGCGCGCCGCACCGGCGTGACCACCAGGACCCTGCGCTACTACGAGGAGCAGGACCTGCTGCACCCGGAGCGGCAGGCCAACGGGTACCGCACCTACCCGGAGTCGGCCGTACTGCGCGTGGAACAGGTGCGCGACCTCCTCGCCGCCGGCCTGTCCACCCGTGTCATCAAGGTGGTCGTCCCCTGCTTCGAGGGTTCCGGGGCCCGGCTCAGGCCGCAGGTGGACGGGGAGCTCGCCGCCAATCTGGCCCGCGAGGTCGAGCAGATGAACGCGCGCATCGACGCCCTGACCCGTAACCGCGACGCGGTCTGCCGCTTCCTGCGGAGCGCCACCCCCACGGCGGCGGCCGACTGAGGGCCCTCGGCCCGTACTCGGCGCCGCATCACGACGAGGGCGGGGACGGCCCGGTCGCCCGGGCCGTCCCCGCCCCGCCCCGCGGGTGCCGCGGCGCGGCTCAGCCCGCCTGGAGGAACGGGTAGTCGGTGTACCCCTCGGCGCCCGGACCGTAGAACAGCTCCGGCCGCTGCTCGTTCTCCGGGTGCTCGCCCTGCCAGCGCTCGACCAGGTCGGGGTTGGCGATGACCGCCCGGCCCACGGCCACGGCGTCGGCGTGGGCGGCCTCGATCAGCTCCACCGCCTCCTTGCGCGTGGTGGGCGAGGAGAAGCCACTGTTGATCATCAGCTTGCCGCCGAAGCGCCGGCGCAGCTCCTGGACCAGCTCGCCCTCCGGCTCCTTGTGCAGCACGGAGAGGTACGCCAGGCCCAGCGGGCGCAGCTGGTCGAGCAGGGTGCCGTAGGTGGCCAGGACGTCGTCCCGGTCGGTCTCGACGGCGTCCTGGATGTTGTGCTCGGGCGAGATCCGCAGTCCGACCCGTCCGGCACCCACGGCCTCGGCCACCGCCTTGACCACCTCGACGACGAAGCGGGCGCGGTTCTCCGGGGAGCCGCCGTACTCGTCGGTGCGCCGGTTGGACGCCGGGGAGAGGAACTCGTGCAGCAGGTAGCCGTTGGCGCCGTGGACCTCCACGCCGTCCAGCCCGGCCTCCTCGACGGCCCGGCGGGCGGCGGTGACGAAGTCGTCGAGGGCGGCCCGCGCCTCGTCGGCGGTCAGGGCGTGCGGCACCGGGTAGGGCTGCTTGCCCTTCTCCGTGTGACCCTCGCCCTCGATCGCTATCGCGCTGGGGGCGACGACGCGCCGGCCACCGTTGACGTCGGGGTGGGTGACGCGGCCGCCGTGCATGATCTGCATCACGATGCGTCCGCCACGGGCGTGCACCGCCTCGGCCACCCGCCGCCAGCCGGCCACCTGCTCGTCGGTGACGATCCCCGGCTGCCCCACGAAGGCCTGCGACTCGTGGTTGAGGTAGGTGCCCTCGGTGACGATCAGCCCGATGCTCGCCCGCTGCGCGTAGTGCTCGGCCACCAGGTCGCCGGGGACGCCGGAGGAGCCGGACCGCATCCGGGTCAGCGGTGCCATGGCCACGCGGTTGGCGAGCTCGATGTCCCCGAGGGTGACCGGTTCGAAGAGGGAGGAAACAGGCGAAGACGATGATGCAGTCACAGAAATGTTTTCCTTCGTGAAGCGGTTGACAACGGGAAAAGCAGACCTCCCGCGATTCCACTGTAACCCATGTACGCAATCACGCGAACATACTGCCGGACGGGCGGTACCCTTGCGCCATGGCCAGTCGAACGTCCTCTCCGCTCGTCCACCCCGACGAGGCGGACCTCGACCTCTTCAGGATCATGAGCGCGCTGGCCGACCCGGTGCGGCTCGGCATCGTGGTGACCCTCGCCTCCCGGCCCGGGCTGGCCTGCAGCGGCTTCTACCAGGACGTCGCCAAGTCGGCCCTCACCCGGCACTTCCGCGTCCTGCGCGAGGCCGGTCTGATCCACCAGCACGACGTCGGCACCCGGCGCATCAACACCCTGCGCAAGGAAGAACTGGACCGCCGCTTCCCCGGCCTGGTCGACCTGGTCGTCAAGGAGGGCGCCGACCGCGCGGCCGCCGCACCGGAGGACGCCGCGCGCGCCTGACGCGGTCGGGTACGGGGGCTCAGCCTCGCCGGGCGACGTCCAGCGCGGTGGCCCACAGGACGACGGCGGCACCGAGGCCGACCAGCGCCTGAACGGCCGCGGGGTCGCTCCCGCCGGCGAGCACCAGGACGCCGGTCAGCCCCAGGGCCGTCAGCGCGCCCGCCGTCCACCGGTACTGCGACTGCCCGAAGGCCGACGCGAGCGGCAGGAAGTGCAGACCGACGACCACGCACACCGCTGCGGGAATGTGGAACCCCTGGCCCGTCACGGGACCGAGGACGACGACGACCGCACCGATCGCGAGGGACTGCCCGATGGTGACCTGGCGGAACCGCCGGAGGCTGTCCGCCGCCACCTGGCGCGTACGCCTCGGCCCGGCCGCCTTGCCGTACCGGACGGTGAGGCCCAGCGCGCCGGCCGCCACCGCCACCGTCGCGGCCGCGACGAGGAGGAGCGCCGGCGTCGGGAGGTGGGAGGAGAGACCGGAGACTCCCAGGACGGCCCAGGCCGCCGCGAAGACCGCCATGACGAACGCCCCTTGCAGAAGCCGCTCCTCGCTCGATCGCTGCTGCTCACCGGCGGTCTCGTCGATCACTCGCCCGGTCTGACTGTGCGATTTTCCAGGGGAGTTCACGGACCGGCACCGCCGAGGGCCGGTGCCCTACGGCACGGCGACGGAACCGCGCGTCAGACGAACTGCCGCACCACCAGGACCGACGCCCCGGCAACCGCGAGCGCCGTGGCGGCCGTCCGGGTGCGCCGTACGTCCAGCCGGCGGGTCAGCGGACGGGCGAGCAGCACCCCGGCCACGGCGGCGGGGGCCAGCAGCGCCGAGTGCCGCAGCGTGTGGGCCCCGACCGTGCCGGCCGCCGTCAGCGCGGCGAGGCTCATCAGCGAGCCGACGAGGAAGAACGCGCTCATCGTGGCGCGCAGTTCGGGCCCGCTCAGCCGCTGCCACACCATGGCCATGGGCGGGCCGCCGATGGAGGTGGCGGTGCCCATCACCCCCGACGCCATACCGGCCAGCAGGACTGCGGAACGGCGTTGCCGCGGCACGAAGCCGGCCACGCTCGCCGCGACGCCGACCAGGACCACCCCCGCGATGAGGAGCGCGAGGTACCGCGCGGGGAGTACGGCCACGAGCAGCGCGCCCGCCGCCACGCCCGGCACCCGTCCGAGGAGCGCCCATCCGCAGCCGCGCAGGTCCGCCCGGCCGCCTTCGCGCACCAGCACCAGCGCCGTCACCCCGGTGGCGAGCATCAGGACCACCGTCGGGGCCAGGGCGGGGTCCACCAGCGAGAAGACCGGCGCGGCGATCATGCCGAGGCCGAAGCCGACGGAGACCTGGAGGAGCGCGCCGACGACCACCGTGAGGGACAGCAGGACGAACTCCGCGCCGGTCATGCCCACGCGGACCCTGCCTCCGCGGCCCCCGCTGCCTCCAGGGGGAAGTGGCACAGGGCCGTGTGCGGGTCGGCCCCCGTCCCGCGTACCACGGCCGGAGGCGCCTGGTGCGCGCACAGGTCCTCGGCGTGCGGGCACCGGGTGCGGAAGCGGCAGCCGGAGGGGATGTCGAAGGGGGACGGGACCTCTCCCTGGAGCTGGACCTCGCGCCGGCCGGGGTCGCGGGAGGTGTCCAGGACGGGCGCGGCCGACATGAGGGCGGCGGTGTAGGGGTGCTGCGGACGGTCGAAGACCTCGTCGACGCCTCCGTGTTCGATGACCTTGCCCAGGTACATCACCGTCACCCGGTCGGAGATGTACCGCACCACGGACAGGTCGTGGGAGATGAACACGTACGTGACACCGAGGCGCGACCGCAGCTCCGAGAGCACGTTGAGGACCTGCGCCTGCACCGACAGGTCGAGCGCGGAGACGGGCTCGTCGCACACGACGAGGTCGGGGTCGAGGGCCAGTGCGCGGGCGATGCCGATGCGCTGGCGCTGCCCGCCGGAGAACTCGTCGGGGTACCGGTGGGCGTCGCTCTCCCGCAGCCCGACCAGGGACAGCAGTTCGCGGACGCGCTTCTCGCGGGCCTGCGGCGTCGGCACCACGTCCCGGTGCGTGCGCCAGGGCTCGGCGATCAGGTCGGCGGCCGACATGCGCGCGTTGAGCGAGGCGAAGGGATCCTGGAAGACCATCTGCACCCGGCGCCGCCAGGCCAGCAGGTCCTTGCCGCGCAGGGCGAAGGGGTCGGTGCCGTCGAACCGCACCGTGCCCGCGTCCGGCCGCTCCAGGCCGAGCAGCACCCGGGCCAGGGTGGACTTGCCGCACCCCGACTCGCCGACGAGCCCGAGTGTCTGTCCCCGGCCGACGCGCAGGTCCACGCCGTCCAGGGCGGTCAGCCGGCGCCGCCCGCTGCCGAAGCTCTTGGTGACGCCTCGGACCTCGAGGAGCGGGGCATCGGTACGGGGCTCGGACACCACAGAGGCGTCACGGGTCTCAGGCACGGTCGAGCTCCTCGGAGAAGTGGCAGGCGGCCGAGCGGCCGTCGCCCGTCGGGCGCAGGGCAGGCCGTTCCCGGACGCAGCGCTCCCGTGCCAGGGGGCAGCGGGCCTGGAAGACACAGCCGGGCGGGACCGCGCTCAGCTCGGGCGGGCTGCCGGGGACGGCGGGCAGCGGGCGCCCGCGCACCGAGCCCTCCGGTACCGAGTCGAGCAGCCCCCGGGTGTAGGGGTGGCGGGGAGCGGAGAAGACGTCGTGCACGGAGCCGTTCTCCACCACCGTGCCCGCGTACATGACGGTCACGTCGTCCGCCCGCTGCGCGACCACCGCCAGGTCGTGGGTGATCAGGACGACGGCCATGTCCCGCTCGTCCTGGAGGTCCCGCAGCAGCCGCATGATCTGCGCCTGCACGGTCACGTCGAGGGCGGTGGTGGGTTCGTCGGCGATGAGCACGTCGGGGGCGAGGGCGACGGCCATCGCGATCAGCAGCCGTTGCCGCATGCCGCCGGAGAACTGGTGGGGGTAGGCGCGGGCCCGCTCCCCCGGCTCGGGGATGCCCACCCGCGCCATCAGTTCGACCGCCTTCTCCCGCGCCTGGCGCCGGGAGAGCCTCTGGTGGATGCGGAAGGGTTCGCCGAGCTGCCGGCCCACCGGCTGCACCGGGTTGAGGGCGGTCAGGGCGTCCTGGAAGACGATGGACAGGGCGGGGCCCGCCAGCTTGCGGCGGGCCGCCGGGCTCATGCGCAGGGTGTCGCCGCCCTTGACCCGGACGGCGCCGCCGGTGACCGCGGCCGCGGGGTCCAGCAGTCCGACCACGGCGAGGGCGGTCATCGACTTGCCGCAGCCGGACTCGCCGAGCAGGGCCAGGGTGCGGCCCCGGCGGACGCTGAAACTGACGTGGTCGACGGCGCGTACCGTCCCCGCGGGCGTGGTCAGGTCGACGCACAGGTCCTCGACGTCGAGGGCGGGGGTGTCCGCGCCGGACGGGCCCGCGGAGGAGGGGCTGGTGGTGGTCGTCACGGCATCGTCTCCGGCTGGACGGGAGGGACGGGAGCGGCGGGGGCGTCCCGGTCGCGGCGCTTCTTGCGCAGCGTCAGGCGCCAGCGCTGGGCGGGGTCGGTGGCGATCCGGGCCCAGGCGGCGAGCACCGTGGCGGACACCGTGGTGAGCACGATCGCGAGGCCCGGCAGCACCGTGATCCACCAGGCGGTCTGGAGGTACTGGCGTCCCTGGGCGACCATCAGGCCCCAGCTGACGTCCGGGGGCTGGATGCCGATGCCCAGGAAGCTCAGCGAGGACTCGGTGAGCATCACGAAGCAGAAGTCGAGGGTGGCGACGGTCAGCAGGGTGGGCAGGGCGATCGGCAGGACGTGCCGGTAGATGATCATTCGGGCGGGGGTCCCGAAGGTGCGGGCCGCGTCGACGAAGAGCCGGCTGCGCAGCTCGGCCGCCTCCGCCCGCGCGGTGCGCAGGTAGACCGGGATGCGGGCCACGGCCAGGATCAGCACGATGTTCAGCGCGCTGGGCGAGAACACGTACAGCACGACCACCGCGATCAGCAGCGAGGGGAAGCTGAGGATGACGTCGGCGACGCGCATCGCGACGCTCTCCCGGCGTCCTCCGTGGTAGCCGGCCCACAGCCCGAGGGCCGAGCCGATCAGCAGGGAGCAGAGCACCGCCGGGACGGCCACCGACAGGGTCGTCGCGGCCGCCTCGACCAGCCGGGCCAGCATGCTGCGCCCCAGGACGTCGGTGCCGAGCAGCCCGTACACCCCGTCGCTCAGGGACGGCGGCCGCAAGGAGGCGTCCAGGTCCTGGCGTTGCGCGCGGTCGCCGATGAACAGCTGGCCGAAGAGCGCCACGAGGGCGACGAGCGCGAGGACGACGGCCCCGACGGCGGCGGCCCTGTCCCGGCCCAGCAACTGCCAGCAGCGCGGCGGCCGGTGCCGCTCGGCAGGTCGGGTGGAGGGGGTGTCCTCCGCGGCGGAGGACTCTGCTCGGGTGGTCATGGTGCTTCCTTCGCTCACGCCGGCACCGCCTGGGGTACGCGGGGGTCGATCAGCGCGTGGCAGACGTCGACCAGGATGTTCAGCGCGAAGATCGTCACCGCGGTCAGCAGCACGGCCGCCTGGAGGACCGCGAAGTCGCGCTGGAGGATGGAGTCGATCATCAGCTTGCCGATGCCGGGCCAGCCGAAGATGGTCTCGACGATCACCGCGCCGTTGACCAGGCCCACCGTCAGGTCACCGGCCACGGTCAGCACCGGGGTCACCGCGTTGCGCAGGGCGTGCCCGAAGATCACCCGCCGGGGTGTGGCGCCCTTGCTGCGGGCCACCTTGACGTAGGGCGCGGACAGCGCGGAGACCATGCTGCCGCGGACCACCTGGACCAGCACGCCGAACGGGCGGATCAGCAGGGTGGCGATGGGCAGCACCCAGATCTCGGGGCCGCCCAGCGTGCCCGAGGTCGGCAGCCAGCCGAGGCTCACGCCGAAGACCAGGACACCCATGACCGCGAACCAGAAGTCGGGGATGCTGGCGGCCGTCATCGACAGCAGGCTGGCGACGCGGTCGATCAGGGAGTTGGGCCGGTAGGCGGCCAGGCTGCCGACCAGCACCGCCCCGGTGACCGCCAGCAGCATGGTGACACCGGCGAGTTGCAGGGTGACGGGGAAGGCGTCGAGCACCATGGAGGTGGCCGACTGCCCGGTCCTGAGCGAGGTGCCGAAGTCGAACTGCGCGGCGTCGACGAGGTAGTTCCACAGCTGCGCCGGGATGGAGAGGCCGAAGCCCTGCGCGGCGGAGAACTCCGCGCGCTGCTCGGGGGTGGCGCTCAGCGGGAGGTAGAGGTCGACGGGGTTGCCGGTCATCCGGGCCAGGAAGAACACGCCCAGCACCACGCAGACCAGGGGCACCGCGCTGGAGACGATGCGTTTACGCAGGAAGAGAACCATGTCAGCGCCCTTCCGCCGCGGCCGGGGCGACCTCGGCCAGCCTGAGTTCGTCACCGGTGGCGGAGTTCGGCTCGTAGAGGATCGTCGGTGACAGGCCGAGCAGTCCGCTCATGTGGGCGATGTGGGTGTACTGCACGACGGACTCGTTCTGTGCGGCGAGCAGCTCGGCGAAGGCGGTCTGCCGTTCCTCGCCGGACAGCGCGCCCGCCGCGTCGAGGCGCCGGTCGAGCTCCTTCGTGCCGAACGTGGACTGAGGGCCGTCGCTCAGCAGGTACTGGCTGGTGGTGAACGCCGCGTCACCCGCCTGGTTGCCGTGCATGATCAGCAGGGCGACGGGGCCGACGCCCTCGGGCAACGGCCGCAGCTGGTACTGGAGGTGGGTGGCGGTGTCGGCCATCCGGACCCGTACGTCCAGCCCGATCTCCTGCATCTGGTACTGGAGGGCCTCGGCCGTCTCCGACACCCCGGAGAACATGCCGTTGCGGGCGACCAGGGTGATCGTGCGGCCGGTGGGCACCCCATCGGCCGCCGCCTCCTCGACCAGGGCGCGGGCCTCGGCCACGTCCTGCTCCGGCGGTTCGATCTCCTCGCCGTGGCCGACCACGCCGGGCGGGACCAGTTGGCCGGCCGGTTCGGCCTGGCCGCCGAGCAGGGCGTCGATGATGCCCTCGCGGTCCACGGCCAGGTCGATCGCCCGGCGCACCCGCAGGTCGTCGAGCGGGGCCTCGCGGCCGTCCAGGCGCAGGGCGGTGGTCTCGTTGTTGGGGTACGAGACCGTCGTGTCCTTCTCCGCCTCCATCGGGTCGAGCGCCACGGCGATCTCCGCCTCCCCCTTGTCGATCATGGCGGCGCGGACGCTCGCGTCGCTGCGCCAGACGTAACGGGCCCGCGCGTAGGGCGGCGCCTCGCCCCAGTAGTCGTCGAAGCGGCTCAGCGAGATCGCCGATCCGGCCTGCCAGGAGCGGACGGCGTAGGGGCCGGTGCCGACCGGGACGCGCACCTTGGCCCCGGTGTCGGTGGTCCGCGGCACGATCTCCACGAAGCTCAGGCGCAGCGGCAGGATGGGGTCGGGTTCCTCGGTGGTGACGGTCAGCCGGGTGTCGTCCACCGCTTCCACCTCGAGGTCCTCGTTGCCGAAGACATAGCCCTCGACGTTGCAGGCGAGGTCGGAGTTGACCGCCCGGTCGATGGAGAAGGCGGCGTCCTCGGCGGTGAAGGGCTCGCCGTTCTGGAAGCTCACCCCGGAGCGGATGTCGAAGGTCCAGGTGTCCGGCCGGGTCTGCTCCCAGCCGGTCGCCAGCAGGGGGTGCAACGCGCCGGACGCGGGGTCGCGTTCGACCAGGGGCTCGGTGATGTTGGACCGGACGACGACACCGGTGCCGGTCAGCGAGGCCTCGCAGGGTTCGAGGGTGGGCGGTTCCTGGGTGAGCACCACCCGCAGGGTGCTGCCGTCGGCGCTGCCGGTGTCGCCGCCCGCGCTGCCTGCCACGGCGCACCCACTGGAGAACAGCACGGCACCCGCCAGCAGCATCGCGGTGGTCGTTCGGGGCCGCCTCCGGGCGGCGGGCGGGGTGGATGAGACGGAGGACTTCATCGTCGGCATGTCTCCGAGGGGGAGTGCTGATGTGTCGCGTTCCGATCACGGGGTCACGGACCGCCTTCGGGGGCGTGTCTACACTTGCGTACGCGGTCCGCATCCGTGAACGCCGAAGCTAAGACCGGTGCCGCGGCAGCGTCAAGACGTGCGCAAGGTCGGATGTCGCGCACCCCACGCACCGCTCCGCCCCGGTCCCCGCCGCAGGGCCGCGCCACCGGACGCGACCGACGACCACGACGGCAACGACCACTACGACCACGGGAGTCACCATGTCCACACCCCTCACCGCCACCACGAGCGCCACCGGCACCCCGGGCGGCCGGGGCACCGTCCTGCAGGCCTCTCCCCTGCTCCCCGCGCTGGAGGAGGCGCTGTCCGAGCAGTACCGGACGGTGCGCCTGCACGAACTGACCGACCCCGACGCCCACCTGCGCGACCACGGGGACGAGGTGGTGGCGGTGGTGACCAGCGCGCGGTTCGGGGTGAGCGACGCCCTGATGGACGCGCTGCCCCGGCTGCGGGCCATCGTCCACTTCGGCGTCGGCTACGAGACGACCGATGTGGTCCGTGCCCGGGCCCGTGGCATCGACGTCAGCAACACCCCCGACGTACTGACCGACTGCGTCGCCGACCTGGCCGTCGGCGCCCTGATCGACGTCATGCGCCGGCTGTCGGCCGCCGACCGGTACGTACGCGGCGGCGGTTGGGCCGGCGCGCCCTTCCCGCTCGCCTCCCGGGTGAGCGGGAAGCGGGTCGGCATCCTGGGGCTGGGCCGCATCGGCCGGGCCGTCGCGGCACGGCTCGAGGGCTTCGGCACGGACATCGCGTACTGCTCGCGCGTCCCGGTCACCGGCGTCACCTACCGCCACGTCCCCACCGCCCGGGAGCTGGCCGAGCAGTGCGACGCCCTCGTCGTCACGGTCGCGGGCGGCGCGGACACCCGTGGGCTGGTCTCGGCCGAGGTGCTGGACGCGCTCGGCCCCCAGGGCTACCTGGTCAACGTCGCCCGGGGCAGCGTCGTCGACGAGCCCGCCCTGGCGCGGGCGGTGACGGAGGGCCGCATCGCGGGCGCGGCGCTCGACGTGTTCGCCGACGAACCCCATGTGCCGCGGGAGTTGCTGGAGTCGGACCGGGTGGTGCTGCTCCCCCACATCGCCAGCGCCACCCGGGAGACCCGGGCGGCCATGGGTGACCTGGCCCTGCGCAACCTGCGGCACTTCATGACCGAGGGGGTCCTGCTCACCCCCGTGCCCGGGACCCCCGCTCCCTGACGGCCCCGACGGCCCCGACGGCCGCGATGCCGTTCCGACCCATTGACAGCGTCAGAAACCCCTGTCTACAAATGAGAACGCCGACTACATATGAGGATGGCCTTCGTGGTAGACACCTCCGCACGCATCGCCGACGTCACCGTGACTCCCGTGGCTTTCCGGGACTATCCCCTGCTCAACACGGTCGGGGTGCACGAGCCCTACGCACTGCGCACCATCGTGGAGATCACCACGGAGACCGGCGTCAGCGGCGTCGGTGAGACCTACGGCGGCACGCTGCACCTGGCGCGGCTGCGCCGCGCCGCCGCCGGACTCGTCGGCATGGACGTCTGGAGCCTCAACGACCTGGTCGCCCGCACCACCCGGGCGCTGGGCGCCGACACCACGGGCGGCGACGGCATGTCCGGGATGGTCACCGGCAGCAGCACCGTGGACCGGGTCATGTCGCCCTTCGACGTCGCCTGCCTGGACGTCCAGGGCAAACTCGTGGGCCGGCCGGTCAGTGACCTGCTGGGCGGCGCGGTGCGCGACTCGGTGCCCTACAGCGCGTACCTCTTCTACAAATGGGCGGGGCACCCTGATCAGGGCGACGACGACTGGGGCGCCGCCCTCGACCCCGCCGGCCTGGTCGAACAGGCCCGCCGCATGATCGACACGTACGGCTTCTCCTCCATCAAGCTCAAGGGCGGCGTCTTCCCGCCGGACGAGGAGATCGCGGCGGTCAGGGCGCTGCGGGAGGCCTTCCCGGACCTGCCGCTGCGCCTGGACCCCAACGCGGCCTGGAGCGTTACGACCTCGCTGCGCGTGGCCCGCGAACTGGACGGGGTGCTCCAGTACCTGGAGGACCCGGCCGAGGGCATCGAGGGCATGGCGGCCGTGGCCGCCGGGACCCCGACCCCGCTCGCCACCAACATGTGCGTCGTCTCCTTCGACGACCTCGCCCCGGCCGTCGAGAGGAAGGCGGTGGGCATCGTCCTGTCCGACCACCACTTCTGGGGCGGGCTGCGGCGGTGCGGCCAGCTCTCCGCGATCGCCGACACCTTCGGGCTCGGCCTCTCGATGCACTCCAACTCGCACCTGGGCATCAGCCTCGCCGCGATGACCCACCTGGCGGCGGCGACCCCCCGCCTGACGTACGCCTGTGACACCCACTGGCCCTGGAAGCAGCCCGACGAGGACGTGGTGGACCCCGCGCCGCTGCGGTTCAGCAAGGGCGCCGTCGCCGTGCCGACGGCGCCCGGTCTCGGAGTGGAACTGGACCGGGACGCGCTCGCCCGGCTGCACCGGCAGTACCTCGACTGCGGGCTGCGCGACCGCGACGACACCGGCTACATGCGCCGCGTCGACCCCTCGTTCCCGACCAAGACCCCCCGGTGGTGACCCGCTCGTGCGCATCATGCTGAACCACCGCATCCTGAGCCGGTTCCACGAGCCGCTCATGGCGCGCGCGGCGGGCCGGCACGTGTGGCTGGAGGCCCACGACTGGGACGCGGCGCGGATCACGGAGGCCCTGCCCGGGGTCGAGGTGTACGTCGGCACGAAGCTGGACGCCGAGGACGCCCGGCGGGCGGCACGGCTGCGGCTCGTGCACGTCGTCGGCGCCGGTTACGACGGCATCGCGCTGGACGCGCTGCACCCCGGGGTGACCGTCAGCACCACCCACCACCACGGCCGGTCCATCGCGGAGCACGTGCTCATGTCCGTGATGATGCTCTCCCGTGACGTCCTGGGCGCCGACCGCGCGCTGCGCGCCGGACGCTGGAGCAACGTGGCCGTGGACCCCGGTGTGCCCTTCGGCAGGACGCTGCCGGGGCGCCGGGTGGGCGTCATCGGGTTCGGCGAGACCGGCACCGAGGTGGCGCGGCTGTGCCAGGCGGTGGGCCTGCGGGTGCGTGCCGTGCGGCGCGACCCCGCCGCGCCGGTCCCCGACGACCTGCGCCCCGACTGGATCGGCGGGCACGACCGGCTGCCCGACCTGCTCGCCGAGTCCGACGTCGTGGTGGTGACGGTGCCCCTGAACGCCGCCACCCGCGGACTGATCGGCCCGGCCGAACTCGCGGCCATGGGCCCCGAGTCGCTGCTGGTCAACGTGGCCCGGGGGCCGGTGGTCCGGGAGGAGGCGTTGTACGAGGCTCTGCGCACCCGCGCCATCGGCGGCGCCGCGCTGGACGTGTGGTGGTCGGGACCGCCCCAGGCGCCGAGCCGGCTGCCCTTCCACGAGCTGCCCAACGTCCTGATGACCCCGCACCACTCGGGCCACACCTCCGACACCTTCGCCGCCCGTGCGGCGGAGATCGCCGACAACATCGGCCGCCTGGAGCGCGGGGACCCGCTCACGGGTGTCGTACGGGCCGGCGACGCCCCGGCGGCGGCCGCGGCCGTCGCCGCGTCCCGCGGCCCCGCACGGTAGTCCGACGGTCCCTCCCCCGGCCGCCGCTCTTCCGGCGGCCGGGCAGCACAGCCACGAAACCGGCTCCGCGGCTGCCGCCGACGGGACCGCGCACCACGCCACCGTCGCCTCTGGAATCAGGAAACCACTCATGCTCGCAGGCGTTCTCTTCTTCCCCGTCACCCCCTTCACGGCCTCCGGTGACGTCGATCCCGATGCCCTGCACCAGCACGTCACGGCGGGAATGGACGCCGGTCCCGGAGGCGTGTTCGTCGCCTGCGGCACCGGCGAGTTCCACGCCCTGGACCTCGAGGAGTTCGCCGCGGTCACCCGTACCGCCGTCGACGCGGTGGGCGGACGCGTCCCGGTCTACGCCGGGGCCGGCGGCTCGCTCGGGCTGGCCCGGCAGTACGCGCGGGCCGCGGCCGAAGCGGGCGCGGACGGCCTGCTGCTCATGCCTCCGTACCTGGTCGAGGCGCCCTCCGCCGGTCTGGTCGCCTACACCCGCGCGGTGGCCGGGGAGACCGCGCTGCCCGTGATCGTCTACAACCGGGGGAACGCCCGCTTCGACGAGCGCTCGGCGGCGGAGGTCGCCCAGTTGCCGACCGTGGTGGGCCTGAAGGACGGCACCGGCGACCTGGACCTCGTCGCCCGCGTCGTCCCCGCCGTGCGCGAGGCGCTCGGCGCGTCGGGCAAGCCCTTCCAGTTCTTCAACGGGATGCCCACGGCCGAGGCGAGCCAGCTCGCGTACCGGGCCCTGGGCGTGGAGCTGTACTCCTCGGCCGCCTTCGCGTTCGCGCCGGACGTCTCCCTGGCCTTCCACCGCGCGGTCGAGGAGGGCGACCAGGAGCGGATCGACGCCCTCCAGCGCGTCTTCTTCCACCCCCTGGTCCGGCTGCGCCGGCGCGTCCCGGGGTACGCGGTGGCCCTGGTGAAGGCGGGGGTGACCCTGTCCGGCATCAAGGCCGGCCCCGTCCGCCCGCCGCTGACGCCCCTCACCGAAGAGGAGACCGAGGAGCTGGCCGCCATCATCGCCGAGGGGAGGGCCGTCCTCGCTTCCTGAGGAGTGCGGGGACGCCGCGGCCACCCCCGCCCGGCTCCGCGTTACCGCCGGTCGTCGCCGTCCGGTCGCGCGGTGTGGTCCGGGTGGCCGACGGTGCGGCGGGCCTCCTTCATCTCCGCCTCGTACAGGTGGTCGCGGCCGTCCACGAGCTCGTCGAGGGCTTGGCGTTCGAGGTCCCTGAACGGCTCGTGGTACGTGCGGTCGTAGGCCTCGACGATCTGGAACGTCCAGTGCCCGGGGATGACGTTGCGGCCCAGGATCTCCCGCTGCACCCGGTCGGCCCACGCACCGTGGCCGGCCCGGCGCAGGAGCTCCACGGCACGGTCCAGTTCCAGGTCGGCGCTGCCGGTGAGCTGGTGGAAGGCGTACAGGTGGCCGCGGGCCCGCTCGGTCGTCTCCAGCGCCTTGGACAGAGAGCCGAGCGCCTCGACGGTCTCGTCGGTGACACCCTCGGGGCGCCGGTGGGCCCGGTCGGGGCCGTCCTCGTGATGGTTCATGATCTGTCCAGTCCCCGGTCAGCCGCGGCGCACACGTGGAGCGGGTGCGCCGACCGGTGCGGCGTACAGGACGAGGTTGCGCTCGTACCGGCCCGACGCGCGGTCGTAGGGGCCGGCACAGGTGACCAGGGCCAGCCGGTGGGCGCCGGTACGGGAGAAGAGGTCCGCGGGCAGCTCCTCCTGCCGGTAGGTGCGCCGGGCGGTGACGCGGTAGCGGCGCACCCCGGCGTCCGCCCCGGTCACCGCCAGGCCGGCGCCCACGCGTGTCCCGTGCAGCGCGGCGAAGGGTCCGAGTCCGTCCTCGCGGCTGTCGACGTGGCCCGCGATCAGGACGGTACCGGTGCCGGATCCGGTCCGGGCGCCCAGCGGCCACCACCCGCCGGTGCCGGGGTCCTCCGGCAGGGCCAGGACCCCGTCGGGCCGGGCGCCTACCGGCACGACGGGGACGTCGAGGCCGGCGGGCCCGCGGACACGGACGGGCACCGACGCCTCCCGGTCGCCGCCGGGGACGGCGTGCCGCACGTCGGCGGTCACGGAACCCGCGTCACCGGGGCCCGGTCGCGTCATGCTCCAGGTGAGCCATCCGGTGGCCGCCGCACCCAGTCCGCAGACGATCACGAGCACGGCGGCCGGCCTGCCGTGTGTCACGGAACGTCAGTCGTCGCCGGCCGGGCGGCGCCGGGCGCGCAGCAGGCAGGCGGCCGCGCCGGCGGCGAGGAGTCCGCCGCCCGCGACCGTGCCCACCATGCCGCCGTCGACGGGAGAGCCGTCGCCGGCCCTCAGGTGGCCGCCCGATCCGGCGTGCACCGTGCCGGCGTCCTCGGAGGCGTGGCAGGTGCCGTCGCGCACCATGCCGAGGTGCATCGCCACCACCGGGCGGGCCGCGCGGGCGGCGGCCACGACCTCGGCGTTCCCGCCGTCCTCGATCTCCTGGTCGATCAGCGCGAGCGTCTTGCGGTGCGCGCCGTCCTGGGCGGTCAGCCAGGCCGCGTCGTACGCCTCGCCGCCCGCCTTCGCCCGTACGGCGGCCAGTTCCTTCTTCTGCTCCTCGGACGGGGAGGCCGGCAGCGTCACGTCCAGCTTGCCGGCGAGCGTCTTCACGTCCGCGTCCAGCTTGGTGTGGTCGCGCACCAGCGTGGCGCCGACCTCCTTCACGCAGGTGCCCGTCGCGTTCTTCCGCGCGTCCTCACCCGCCGCGATCTCCGCGAGGTTCCCCTGGTGGGCTCCCTCGAGGAACGTCCGGTCCGTGCCGCTCACCGTGTCGGCGAAGGCCTGCGGCGCGGATATGCCCGACAACGCCGCCGCCACCACGGCGGCGCACATCAGTCGTCTACGCATCGGTACTGCTCCCTTCGGACCGGCGGGGCGGCATGCCGGCACCACACCGGTGATCGGAACGGGGCGCGTGGCACAGCGCCCCGCATGCATGGGTGCCACCCGCGCGCCCCGCCCTACCGCCGCGGCCCCGCGCCTCACCCGAGCGGCCGACGCCCGCCCGTCGTGGGCGGCTGTGTGCGGTCACCGGTGAGCGGGACCCCGAGGTCCAGGTCCTCGACACGGACCGGCTGCCCGGTCAGCAGCGACTCGTTGGCGGCCGCCCCCACGGCCACGGCGCGGACGCCGTCCAGGTAGCCGGCCGCACGGCCGAGCGGATCCGCGCCCACCCGCAGGTCGCGGCGGAAGACGTCCATGAGCAGGATGGCGTCGCCGCCGCCGTGGCCGCCGATGCCGTCCGGGACGGGAACCTCCTCGGCGCGCCCGAAGTGCTTCTGCACGACGAGCCGGTGCCCGGCGGGGCGGACCGGGTCGTCGCCGGCCGCCTCCGGCGTGGCGGACGGGTCCAGCACGCCGTCCTCGCGGAACTCGACGTGCCCGCGTTCGACGACCCGGAGTTCGGCGCGTCCCAGGGTGCCGTTGACGGACACCTGGTAGCCCTCCCACGGGCTGTGCGCGTTCAGGGAGTAGGTGAGGGTGGCGCCGCGGGCGTAGTCGACCAGGACGGACATGTTGTCCTCGATGGTGACGCCCGGGGCGAAGGGGTCCTGGTCGCGGCGGTACCCGTCGTGGTGCTCGGCCCGGAGGTAGAGCGCCTCCAGCCGGGGGTCGTCCCGCAGGTCGAGGGAGAAGGGGTCGCCCTTCGCCCCGGTGCCGCGCCCGGGGCGGGGGCCCGTGCCGCGGGCGGCGGCGGCCGCGTCACCGTAGAAGCGCAGGGCACCGGACGCGTACACGCGCGTGGGCACGTCGTCGATCCACCAGTTGACCAGGTCGAAGTGGTGGCTGGCCTTGTGCACGAGGAGTCCGCCGGAGTTGGCCTTCTCGCGGTGCCAGCGGCGGAAGTAGTCGGCACCGTGCACGGTGTCCAGCACCCACTCGAAGTGGACGCCGGTGACCTCGCCTATGGTGCCGTCCGCGATGACCTGGCGCAGCGTCGAGTTCCGGGGCGCGTACCGGTAGTTGAACGTCATGACCACGTCCTTGCCGGTGTCGGCGACGGCCCGGGTGATGCGCCGGCATCCGGCCGCGTCCGTGGTGAGCGGCTTCTCGACCACCACGTCCGCGCCCGCGCGCAGGCTCCGGTCGACGAGTTCGGCGTGGGTGCGGTCGATGCTGGTGACGACGACCGCGTCGACGGCCTGCTCGGCGATCATGCGCTCCAGGCCGTCGGGGGTGTAGCGGGGCAGCCCGGCGGGCGCGTCACCGCCGAGGGCTTGCCCGGCCTGGGCGTCGTAGTAGTCGATGCGCGCGGGGTTGGGGTCCAGCCAGGCGACCAGTTCGCCGACGTCGGCGTGGTCGCCGGTGAGGGCCTGTACGTACATGCCGGCGCGGTGTCCCGTACCCGCGATCGCGTAGCGACGCCTGGGCCGGTCGGCGGCGGGCGGCGCGAAGTCGGGCACGACGCCCGGTCCGGGGGTCGTGCTGCTGCTCTCCGCGGGCAGAGGGGCGGTCGGGTTCTGGTCGATCGGACTGTGCTCGGTCATGAGGCCACCCTGGTCACGTCGGGGAGAGAGCGATGGGGGAAAGCGATGGGAGAAAGCGATGGGAGAAAGCGCTTACTAGGCACGTTAATTCGCGTACGGACAGGTTGTCGAGAGCCGTCATCACCCGTTCACCCCAGGCACGCCCGGGCGGGCGCTCACGACAAATGTCCCGACGGGACAATATGGGTGTAGGGTGCAGGTATGAACGGTGGCGACGGCGACCCCGGTCACGTCAGTGACGTCGGTGACGCGGACGGTGTGACGGCGGATCGCCGACGGCAGCGGTCGCTGCGCACCAGGGAGGCCCTGGCGGCCGCCGCGGTCGACCTCGTCCTGGAGCGCGGCCCGGACGCGGTCGGCGTCGACGCCGTCGCGGAGCGCGCGCGGGTCACCCGGCGCACCTTCAGCCGGTACTTCACCGGCAAGGAGGACGCCGCGCTGCACTTCGCCCGCGCCGACGGCGCCCGCATCAACGCGGCGCTGCGGCGCCGCCCCCATGACGAGCCGCTGCTGACGAGCTACCGCGCCGCCGTGCACACCTGGCTCACCGACCCGGAGCACCCGGCCGAGCACAGCCGGCCCGCACCGCGCGCCCTGCTCGCGCTGGTGCCCGGCGAGCCGGCGCTGTTCGCCGCCTACGCGCGCATCCGCGCGGCCGAGCAGGCCGAGTCGGTCCGCATCCTGGCCGAGCGGCTCGGCGTGGACCCCGGCGTCGATCCCCGCCCGGGCATCGTCGTCGAGACCGGGGCCGGGGTCCTCGGCACCGTGCTGTACCAGTGGGCGCGGGGCACCGACGGTGCCGGGCCGGAAGTCCTGGCCGGGCGGGTGGAGCGGGCGTTCGACGCGCTGCTGGAGGAGACCTCCCTCGCGCGCCGCCGACCGTTCGCCCGCCCGGTCACGACGTCCCCCACGACGACGGGGGACGCGAACGAAGAAAGGCGCAAGGAATGACGTTCCCCGTACTGGACGGCAAGGTCGCCGTCGTCACCGGCGCGGCCATGGGCATGGGCGAGGCCACGGCCCGCCTGTTCGCGGAGGCGGGCGCCAAGGTGCTCGTCGCGGACCTGAACGAGGAGCGCGGCCGGGCCGTCACCGAGGAGATCGTCGCGGACGGCGGCACCGCCTCCTTCCTCAAGGTGAACGTGGCCGACAGCGCGCAGGTCAAGGAGATGGTGCAGGCCGCCGTCGACACCTACGGCCGCCTCGACGTCGCCGTGAACAACGCCGCGCTGACGCCCGACGACAAGCCGACCGCCGAGTTCGACGAGGACTACTGGGACCGGCTGATCGCCGTCGACCTCAAGGGCACCGCACTGTGCCTGAAGTGGGAACTGCAGCAGCTCATCAAGCAGGGCGGCGGCGGTTCCGTCGTCAACATCTCCTCGGTCAGCGGCTTCCGCCCGCAGCCCGACAACCCCGCCTACGTCGCGGCCAAGCACGGCGTCAACGGTCTCACCAAGACCGCCGCCGTCGAGAACGGCGCCCACAACATCCGCGTCAACGCGGTGGCGCCGGGCGCCATCGACACGCCGATGCTGCGTGGCTCGCTGGAGCAGTTCGGCTTCACCGAGGAGGAGTTCGCCCCGCGGCTCAGCCTGCTCGGCCGGTTCGGGCAGCCGCGCGAGGTCGCCCAGGCCAGCCTGTGGCTCGCCTCCGACCAGTCCTCGTACGTGACGGGCTCCGTCATCCACGTGGACGCGGGCTACACCAGCCGGTGACCGGGAGTCCCGGCCTCCCGGGGCCGAGGACGCGGGAGGGGGCCCGATGAGGGCCACTCGGCGAGCTGCCGCAACCCCACCACCGCCGGATCGCCGGCGATCTCGGGCGGTACGGATCCCGACCGCCGCCCGGCCGCGTTGCGGCACACCACCTTGCCGTCGTCGTCGGGGGCGACTTCGTGGCCGCCTGCCGACACCCACCCCATGTGTGCCCCCCGCACCCCGAATGATCAGGTGACGGGAACTGCGGAGCAGGGATCCGACAGTGAGGTGGCTGGATCTGGACCAGAGGCGGCGGGCTGGGCGCTCCCCTCCGGTGACGGGCGCTCGGAGGCCGAGGGGCAGTCCTGCGGGGGCGTGGGCGTGGAGCCGCCCGGGTCGGTGGCGGACGGTGTCGGCGACGGCTCCGCGGTGGGAGAACCGGTCGGGTCCGGACCGGGCGTCCCACCGGGTGTGCCGGAGGGCTCCGGACCTCCGGTGGGTGTCACCGAGGGGGTGGGCCCGGGGGACGGCGAGGACGACGGGGACGAGGGGGACGGGGAAGGCGGGCGGGACGAGGGGGAGGGTGCCGGGCCGCCGGAAGCGGAGGGGGCCGGGTCGGGGCCGATGATGATGCCGCCGCCTCCCGCGCCACCGGTGCCGCCGTTCGGGCCGTCGACGGGACGGGTCGCCGGGGTGTCGCCGCCGGCTCCGGGGCTGGTCGGGACGGTGCCCTGGCCGTCGGGCACGGTGTGCGCTCCCCGCCGGTAGAACTCCAGCCAGTACCGGACCAGGTCGAGGTAGGAGCGCGAGTAGTTGTAGCTGAGGATCGCCCGGTCCAGGTCCGCGGACCGGCCGAGGTCGCGGTCGCCCGCGCACAGGTAGTGCCCGGCCGCCAGGGCCGCGTCGAAGATGTTGTTCGGGTCGGCGCGGCCGTCACCGTTGCCGTCGGCACCCCAGCGGGCCCAGGTGGACGGCAGGAACTGCATCGGCCCCACGGCCCGGTCGTAGACCGTGTCGCCGTCGTGTGCACCCCCGTCCGTGTCCCGGATCAGGGCGAATCCGCGTCCGTCGAGCGGCGGGCCCGTGATGCGGCCCAGCGTCGTACCGGCGCGGTCGACCGCTCCGCCGCGCGCCTGGCCCGACTCCACCTTGCCGATCGCGGCGAGCAGTTCCCAGGGCAGCCGGCAGCCCGGATCGGTTCTGCCGACGGACGTCTCGGCCGTGCGGTAGGCGCGCAGCACGGTGGCGGGGATGCCGGACTCGGCACGGACCTGCGGGAGCCGCCCGGCGGCCGGCGTGGACGGGCCGCCCGGGTCCGGGCTCGCCGTCAAGGGCGGAAGTTCGGTGTGGTACGAGCCGTCGCCCGGTGGTGCGAGTTCGGCGTACGGGCCGCGCTCCGGCGCCACGCCCCGCACGCCCTCCCTGTCGGCGGCCGGGCCGCCGGGTCTCTTCTCCTCGTGCAGGGTGAGGCCGGGTGCCTGGGAGGCGGTGAGACACGCCACGGCCGCGACGGCGATGGCGGTCGTCCGCAGGCCCTGCCGGGTCCGGGCGCGCAGTCGCCGTACGCGAGGTGCGGAGGCGGCGGATGCGGGTGAGGAGGCGGGTACGGGTGCGGGTGCGGGCATGGCTGTCACTCCTGTCGACGTGTCGGGTGCGGCGGCTTCAGCGGCCGAAGGTGTCGATGCCCGAGACGAGCCACCGCCCGTCACGGTGCACGAGGTCGACGGCGAGCATGGCCCCGGCGTACGCCCCCTCGCTCCGGTTCTGTCCCGTCCCCTCCTCCTGGTCCGCGCCGCCCTCGGTCCCGGCGGTGGCGACGCTGCTCTGGTCGGCGTAGACCAGGACCCGGGCCCGGTCGCCGTCGATCCGCTCGACCGCGCTCTCGGTGACCGTCGTGGTGATCACCGCCTTCTGCTCCTCCGCCCGCGCGCGGACATCGGCGAACAGCGTGCGGTGCCGGCCGACCGCCTTCTCCGTGAGGAGGTCCTTCGCGGCGCGTTCGAAGGCCTCGGGTTCCGTGTGGTCGTACGAGAAGAGCGTGGCGACGGCCCGGTCGGTCCGGCCCTTGAGCTCGCTGGTGCGGGCGAGGTCGGTCAGGGCGCTGTTGCGCAGCGCGGGATCGTCACGGAGACCCTCCGCCCGCGCGTGCGCCCATCCGGCGAAGCCGCCGAGGGCGAGGGTCAGCAGGCAGAGCGCCAGGATGCCGGTCCGGTGGCGTGGGCGACGGGGCCGCCGCGCGCCACCACCGAGCCGGAAGCGTGCGCGACCCGCTCGTTCGGTGTCCCCGGCCGTCTGTCGGTCCGTGCCGTCGTGCGTGTCGTGCGCGCCCTGTGTGCCGTGTGCGATCTGAGTGTCGTACGTGTCGGGTGCGCCGTGGGCGGTCAGGACGGCCGAGCCCGTGCCGGGAGCAGGCGGCCGGGTTCCGCGTGCCTGGCGGCGGCGCTGCTGGTTGATGTGGTGTCGGGGCGTCGGCATCGTGCGTGTCCTCTCGGTGCGGGGGCCGGTCAGCCGGCCGATGAGCCGCCCACGGGGGCCTGGCCGAGGGCGCTCAGCTTCCACCGGCCCTCGGTACGGGTGAGTTCGCCGAGCATGCGGCTGTCCTTGTCGGTACGCGCGCCTCCGGGCGCCTCGACGGTGACGCGCAGGGCGACCAGCACCCGGGCGCGGCCCGCGCGGTCGTCGAGCTCGGTGACGGCGCCCGACAGCACCCGGGCCGTGGTGACCGTCCTCGCCGCCTCGACCTGCTCGGTGAACTCGGCGCGCCCGGACACCAGTTGCTCGTGCAGCTCGCCGGTGGTCGAGGACTCCCACAGGTCCAGGCCGCGCTCGACACTGCGGTGGTCGAGCGTGTTGAGGTTCTGGACGGACTGCTCCGCGGCGGCGAGCGCCGCGTCCCGCTGTGCGGCGTACGCGGCCGACTCGTCGCGGGCCGCGCCGTACCAGTCCTGGCCCGCCCAGGCCGCGAAGCCGCCCGCGACGAGGACGAGCGCGAGGGACAGGGCGCCGGCCAGGTTCTTCATCGGTGCTCCCGTCTCCCGCCCGTTCGACGGGCCGTTCTCCCGCCCTTTCGACGGGCCGTTCTCCCGCCCGTTCAATCGGCCGTTCTCCCGCCCGTTCAGCGGGCCGTGATATCGACGATCCGCCACTCGTCCTCCTCCAGCCGTGCCGTCACCGTGAGCTGGGCCGCCGCGACGGTCGTCCCGGCCTCGTCCTCGTCCCGGTGGGACGTCTGGTCGAGGAAGACCAGCAGCCGTGCGCTGTCGTCGTCGAGTTCGATCACTCCGGTGCGGACGGCCTGCGTGTTCAGGGTGATGCGCTGCTCCACGAGGTCGTCGCGGACCCGGTCGAAGAGTTCGTCGTACTGGCGGGCCGCCCGCCCGGTGAGGACGGTGCTCGCGGAGCGCTCGGTGGCTCCGGTACCGGCCGGCGTGTACGAGAAGGCGCGGGCGAGGGCGTTGCCGATGTCACCGGCGACACGGGTGGTGGCCCCGGTGTCGGTGAGCGCGCGGTTCTCGGCGGACGGGGCGGACCTCAACTGGTGGGCGGCGTGCAGGAACCAGCAGCCGCCGAGGACGAGGGCCGCGGCGGTCGCGGCGAGGGCGGCCCGCCGCCGTCTCCCCGCAGGACGGCGGGTGCCGGCACCGTCCCCCGCATCCCCGTCGTGACTCGCGTCCGCGGTGCTCTCCGTACTCTCGACCGGCTCAGTGTCTCCAGTGACCCCAGGTTCCTCAGTGACCCCAGTGTCCTCAGCGGGCTTGCGCAGCAGTCGCGTCATCAGTCCCCGTCTCCCTCGGGCCCCTCGACCCCCACGGCCCCTTCGGCTCCTTCGGCCTCCCTCGCCATCGGCACCGCGCTCAGCGCCCTGACCTTCCACTCCCCCTCGCCCGTCCGGGTCAGGACCGCCTCCAGGCGTTTGCGGTCGGTGGTCGGCTGTTCCGTGCCGACGGGCGTGACCCGCACGCGGACCGTGGCGATGAGCTTGGCCGAGCCGGTCCGTGTGTCGAGCGCGGTGACGGCGGCCTCGGTGACCGTGGAGCGTGCCGAGGCCCCTGCGAGCGGCTCGGTGCGGCCCAGTTCCTCGCGCAGGGGGCCGGTGGAGACGGCGCGCCAGGTCCGGATGCCCGCCTCCGCGCGCTGCCGGGTGGAGGCGTCGAGGGTGGTGAGGGCGGCGATGCCGGAGCGTCCGTCGGCGAGCGCCTCGTCACGCTCCCGGCCGTGGGCGAGCGAGTCGTCGGTGCGGGCCTGGGCGTACGTCCACGCGCCGGTGCCGCAGAAGCCGAGCGCCAGTACGAGTCCGGTACCGGCGAGCAGCCGGGCCCGCCTCACCGTGTGCTCCCGGTGGCCGGGGCGAGGAGCGGTGCCAGGTCCGCCGGTGCCTCGCCGCCCTGTCCCGGCAGGGCGAGCGCTCCGGGCAGCGCGGTGGACGAGGTGGGCAGGGAACCGGGCCGGGCCGGTTCGGGTACCGCCCCGCCCTTCGGGGCGTTGGCCGAGCCCCGGACGTTGGTGCCGGAACCGGCCGGGGCGGTGCAGGACGCCCCGGTGTTGAGCGGGGGCGCGGTGCCGAGGTCGAGTCCGTTGCGGTAGCGGGTCGCGCCGTACCCGTCGGTGCAGGGCAGGGGCTTGAAGAAGGTGACGGCCATGCCGAGGTTCAGCTTCCCTCCGTCGACGGCGGTGGCGCCGGCGGCGACGGCCGCCGGGTACTTCACGAGCAGTTCCTCCACGCCCCGCTGCCGGGTGACGGCGATCTCGGAGGTGGTGAGGAGGTTGGCGAGGACGACGCCGAGGCTCGGGTCGAGGTCCCGCAGCACGCCGCTGATCTGCGTGGCGGCCTCGGGGGTGACGGCGAGGAGCCGGCGTACGTCGGCGTCGGACTCCTTGAGGGTGCGGGCGAGTTCCTTCGCCCCGGTGGCGAAGGAGCGGAGGGCCTGCTCCTCCTCGGCCTGGGTGCGCAGGACGGTCTCGCCGTCGGTGATGAGCCGGCTGGTGGACGGCAGGGCCCGGTCCGCCGCCTCGACGAACGCGCTGCCGCTGTCGAGCAGCACCTGGAGGTCGTCGCCCCGGCCCTCGAACGCCTTGCCGAACTCGTCGACGACCGTGCGCAGGTCGTCCAGGGGCACGGAGCGGGCGAGGCCGTCGACGCCGGCGAGGACGTCGGTGACGGGCGCGGGAACCTGGGTGTCGGCCTGTTCGATGCGGGTGCCCTCGGCGAGGTAGGGGCCGCCGTCGCTCTCGGGCCGCAGGTCGATGTACTGCTCCCCCACCGCCGAGAGCCCGGCGACCACGGCCCGCGTGTCGGCGGGGATGCGCGGGGCGGACTTCTTGATGCGGAGCTCGGCGACGACCCCGTCGGCGGTGAGGCCGATCGGGCCGACGCGCCCCACGGAGACGCCCCGGTAGGTGACGTCGGAGTGGGTGAACAGGCCACCGGTGCGGGGCAGGTGGACGTCGACGGTGTAGTGGTCGGCGACCCCCACGTACCGGCCGAGGTCGGCGTAGCGGATACCCAGGTAGCCGAGGGCGAGGACGGCGACGAGGAGGAAGGCGAGGTTCTTCAGCCGTACGGCGAGGGTGATCATCCGTCCTCGCCCCCATCCCCAGCCGTGACCGTGCCCGTGCCCGTGCCCGTGACGGAGGGCAGCGCCAGTGGTGACGAGGGTGCGGACGGCGGGGGAGCCGTGCCCTCGGGCACCAGCGGAGGGATCACCTGGGTGCCGGGCACGGCGGTCATCTCCAGGTACACGTTGAGGTAGTCGCCCTTCACCCCGCGCAGCACCTCGTCGGTGAAGGGGTACGTCAGCAGCACCTGCAGCGAGTCGGGCAGGTCCGTGCCCGCGTCCGCGAGCGCCCGCAGGGTCGGCGCGAGGGCCTCGAGGTCGGCGATCATGTCGTCCTTGCTCGCGTCGATGGTGGAGACGGCGACGCCGGAGAGCGTGTCGAGGGAGCGCAGCATGGTCAGCAGTGAGCCGCGCTGTTCCTCCAGCGTCTTGAGTCCGGGTGAGAGGTCGGTGAGGACGGTGGCCACGTCGTCCTCGCGGGTGGCGAGGGTCGCGGAGAGCCGGTTGACGGCGTCGAGGGCGTCGGTGATGTCGCCCCGGTGCTCGTCGAGCTCGGTCACCAGGGTGTCGACCCGCCGCAGCATGGAACGGACCTCGGGTTCCCGGCCGCCGAGCGCCGCCTCGAGCTCCCGGGTGATGGTCTTCAGCTGGTCGACGCCACCACCGTTGAGCAGCAGGGAGAGCGCGCCGAACACCTCCTCGACCTCGGTGTCGCGGCCGGTGCGGGAGGCCGGGATGACACTGCCGTCGGCCAGCCGCCCCGGGCCGGCGCCTTCCCTCCCGTCGTCGGGGGCGGCGAGCTGGACGTACTTCTCGCCGAGCAGGCTGGACTGTTCGATCCGGGCCGTGGCGTCGGCGGGCAGGCGCACGGCGCCGTTGACCCGCATCGTGACGCGTGCCGACCAGTCGTCGTGGCCGAGTTCGATGCCGGTGACCCGTCCGACGGCGACGTCGTTGACCTTCACCGCGGACTGCGGGACCAGGCTGAGCACGTCCTCGATCTCCGCGGTGACGGTGTACGGGTGGGAGCCGAGGTCGGCGCCGCCGGGCAGGGTCAGGTCCTCGACGCCGTCGAAGCGCGGCGGCACCACGGAGACCGCGCCGAGGGCCAGGGCGAACCCGAGTCCGAGGGCGAGCAGCCCGCCCAGGGTGAGGCCCGCTGCCTTTCCGGTGGCGAGCGTGGCGCGCTTCACCGCTCCCCCCTCTCCGCGGGCGGCGTCCGCCCGGTGCCGTCCGTCGCGGGCAGCGGCAGCAGCGGTCCGCCCATGCTGATCTCGTTGAGGTTCGCCCGGCCGTCGAGGGTGCGGGTGTCGGGGTCGTAGGCGCCCACGACGTTGCCGGCGGCCAGCGGTGCCACGTCCAGCGCCTCGGCGAGCGAGGCGCGCTGCTCGACGAGGGCCCGGGTGATGGGCACCAGCCGGTCCACGTTCTCCTTCAGTGCGCCCCGGTTGTCCTTGACGAAGGTCCTGACCTGGCCGAGGGCCGTGCCGAGTTCTTCGAGGGCGCCGGCGAGGTCGTCCTTGTCGGCGGCGAGGAAGCCGACGACCTCGTCCAGGCGCTCCATGGCGGTACGTACGTCGGTGTCCTTGTCCTTGAGCATGGTGGTGAAGGTCTGGAGCCGGCTGAGCGTGGTGAACAGCTCGTCGTCGGCGCCGTCGAGCGTCCTGGCCGCCTTGCCGAACTGTTCGATGCTGTCGCCGATGGCGGCACCGTTGCCGTCGAGGTTGGCGGCGCCGGTCTCCAGCAGTTCCGACAGGGCACCCTTCGCGTTGGCGCCGTCGGGGCCGAGGGCGCGGCTCAGTTCGGTGATCGAGTCGTAGAGCTGGTCGATCTCGACGGGGGTGCGGTTGCGCGCGGCGGGCAGGACGGCGCCCTCGGCGAGGACGGGCCCGGCGGTGTGGGCGGGGGTGAGCTGGACGTAGCGGTCGGCGACGACGCTCGGTGCGACGACGACGGCCCGGGCGCCCTCGGGGACCCGTACGCCCTCGTCGAGGACGAGACCGACCCGCACCGTGGTGCCCTCGGGCCGCACCGACTCCACCTCGCCGACCCGCACCCCGAGGATGCGCAGGTCGGACCCGGGGTGGATGCCGACGGCACGGTCGAAGAGGGCGGCGATGCGCAGCCCTCCCGGGTCGATGACGCGCACCGCGGCCAGTGCGCCGGCGACGAGCACCGCGAGGGCGAGCGTGCCCACGAGGAACTTCCTGCGTCCGGTCATCGCTCACCACTCCCCTGGGCCGCCGGCTGCTTCGGCGGCAGGCATCCGGTCTCGGGCTGGGACTGCGCGGGCAGGTAGTCGCGGGGGACGACGCCGCACAGGTAGCTGTCGAACCAGCGGCCGTTGCCCAGGGTGTTGCCGACGAGGCGGTAGTACGGGCCGACCAGCGCGAGCGTCTCCTCCAGCCGGTCGCTGTTGTCCGCGAGGACGCCGGTGACCCGGCCGAGGGCTTCGAGGGTGGGGCCGAGCTGTTCGTCGTTGTCGTCGACGAGGCCGCTCAGTTCGGTGCTCAGCTTTCTGCTGCCCTTGAGCAGGGCGCGGATGGCGTCGCGGCGGTTCCGCAGTTCGCCGAGGAGTGAGCCGCCGTCCTCGAGGAGGGTCTCGAAGCTGGACCTCTGGTCTGCGAGCGTCCCGGTGAACCGGGCGCTGCCGCGGAGGAGTTCGGTGAGTTCCGCGTCGCGCGAGGAGACGGTCCGCGACAGCGCGGACAGGCCGGTCGCGGCGTCGCGCACATGGGGCGGTGAGTCGGCGAAGGTGTCGGAGATGGTCTCGAAGCTCTCCGCGAGCTGCTCGGTGTCGATGGCGTCCACGGTGCCGCTGAGGTCCTGGAAGGCCTGCGTCACGTCGTACGGGGAAGTGGTGCGCGACAGCGGGATGCGGCTGCCGGGGTTCTGCCGGCCGGGGCCGAGCGGGTCGAGCGCCACGTACTTGTCGCCGAGGAGGGTCTTGATGGCGATGGCGGCGGTCGTCCGGTCGCCGACCCAGGTGTCGTCCCCGACCTCGAAGGTGACCTTCACCTTGGCGCCGTCGAGCGCCACCCGGGTGACCTCGCCGACCTTGACGCCGGCGATGCGCACCTCGTCGCCCTCGTCGAGGCCGGCCGCCTCGGAGAAGTCGGCGGTGTAGGGCGTGCCGCCGCCGACGAGGGGCAGCCGCTCGACGTTGTAGGCGAGCACGGCGAGCAGGGTCAGGACCAGCAGCCCGACGACGGCGACACCGATCGGGTCGCGTTCCCTGACCGGCTTGAAGCGCGGCTTGGGGTGGGACCCGGAGCGGGTCGCGTAGCGCGTCCTGGGGCGCGGGCGGCTCATCCCCGGCACCTCGATTCGGTGATCGCGATGCCGGTCGGCGGCTCGAAGCCGTCGGAGGCGGTCACTCCGCTCACGCGCGCCTCGCAGAGGTAGAGGTTGAACCACGAGCCGTAGGACGAGAGGCGGGCCAGGGCGGTCATCTTGGCGGGCGTCCGGTCGAGGAACTCCTCGATCTGGGTGCGGTGTTCGCCGAGTCCCTCCGAGAGCCGGCCCAGTTCACGGATGTCCGCCTTCAGGGGGGCGCGTCCGTCCTCCAGGAGGTCGGCGGTGACGGTGGTCAGGTCACTCATGGCCTCGACGGCCTCGCCGAGGGGTTCGCGGTCGTCGTCGAAGCCGCTGACGAGTTCCCGCAGGGTGACGACGAGGTCGTCGAAGTGGGCCTCGCGGTCGTTGAGGGTGTCGAGGACGGTGGTGAGGTTGTCGACGACCTGGCCGATCACCTCGTCCTTGGCGGCGACCGTCCTGCTGAGCGAGCCGACGTGCCGGATCAGGCTGTCGACGGTGGCGCCCTCGCCCTGGAGGACCTGCACGATCGACCCGGCCAGTTCGTTGACGTCCTGGGGGGACAGCCCTTCGAACAGCGGCTTGAAGCCGTTGAAGAGCAGCGTCAGGTCGAGCGCGGGCGTGGTGCGGTCGAGCGGGATGGTCCCGCCGGCCGCGAGGGTGCCGGCCAGGTCGCCGCTGCCGCGCTCGAGGGCGACGTAGCGCTGGCCGACCATGTTGAGGTACTTCACGGCGGCGGTGGCCGACCGGGGCAGCCGCCGGTCCTCGCGGACGGTGAAGGTGACCTGCGCGGTGCGCCGTTGCACGACGCGGACGTCGGTCACCTCACCGACCTTCACCCCGGAGATCCGTACGCTGTCGCCGTCGACGAGCCCGGTGACGTCGGTGAACAGGGCCTTGTAGGTGCGGGTGGCGGAACCGCCGCCGGTGCCCGCGACGGTCAGCCCGAGCACGGTCGTGGCGAGGGCCGTGACCAGGACGAAGACCAGGGACTTGACGAGCGGTCCGGTCAGCGGACGGCGCCTGGTGTGCGCGGTGTCGGCGGTTCTCATTCGAGGGTCACCTCCGCGCCGCGGTAGGCGGGGCCCACGAGCAGGCTGCTCCAGTCGGGCAGGTCGCCGGGCCGCTTGCCGGCGGCGGGTGCGAGCAACTCGTTGACCAGGTCGTTCTCCTCGGGCGAGTTGGCGGGCCCGAGGTCCTGGCCGGCCGCGGCGGACGCCCGTACGGCCGGTGCGGCGGACGCGCCGAGGTAGGGCACGGGGTAGCAGCGGGGGCCGCCCCCGGAGTCGTACGCCGGGGTGTCGCGGCCGGGGACGTAGGCGCCGCGCGAGGGGACGGTGGTGACGTCGACGTGGATGCCGGGCCGGTCGGTGCCCTTGCCGAGTGCCTCGTCCATGGCGGGCACGAACTCGGCGAGGGTGCGCAGGGTGCAGGGGAAGGCCGCGGAGTACTCGGCGAGCAGTTCCAGGGTGGGACGGCCGCTCGCGCCGAGCCGGATGATGTTGTGCCGGTTCTGGCGCAGGAAGGCGGTCAGGTCCTCGGCCGTCCGCGTGGTGGCGCCGAAGGTGCCGGCGAGTTCGGCCTCCTGCTCGGCGAGGGTGCCGCTGGTGGTGGTGAAGTCGGTGAGTGCCGTGATGATGTCGGGGGCGGCGTCCGCGTAGACGTGCCCGACCTTCACCAGTTGCCTCAGGTCGCGGTTGAGGGCGGGCAGGTGCGGGTTGAACTTCCGCAGGTGCTCGTCGAGCCGGACGAGGGTGTCGCCGAGCCGGTCGCCGCGCCCCTCCAGGGCCTGGGACACCGCGGACAGGGTCGCGGAGAGCTTCTGCGGCTGGACGGCGGTGAGCATCGGCAGCACGTCGTCGAGGACCTGCTGGAGTTCGACGGCGTTCTCGGAGCGGTCCTGGGGGATGACCGCTCCGGCGGCCAGCGGCCGGGGCGAGGCGTCCTCGGGCGGTACGAGGGCCACGTAGCGTTCGCCGAAGAGGGTGGTCGGCAGCATCTGCGCGCGGACGTCGGCGGGCACGCCGGCCAGGGCGCCGGGCTCCATGGCGAGGGTGAGCCGGGCGCCGTCCCGGGTGGCGTCGATGGCGCGCACCTCGCCGACGACGACGCCGCGCAGTTTGACCTCGGCGCCCAGGTGCATCTCGTTGCCGACGCTGCCGGTCTCGACGACCACCGGGTCGGAGTCGGTGAACCGCTTGTCGTACACGGCGACGGCCAGCCAGATCAGCAGGGCGGGCACCAGCAGGAACGCCACCCCGGCGGACCGGCGGCGCAGCGTCGCGGCGCGTTCGCTCCTCACGCGTGGAGTCATCTCACCCCGCCACCTTCACGGTCGTGGTCGCGCCCCACAGGGCCAGCGACAGGAAGAAGTCGGTGACGCTGATCAGCACGATGGCGTTGCGCACGGACCGGCCGACGGCGACACCCACCCCGGCGGGACCGCCCGAGGCGCGATAGCCGTAGTAGCAGTGGGCGACGATCACCATCACGCTGAAGATCAGCACTTTCAGCACGGAGAGCAGGACGTCCGTGGGGGAGAGGAAGAGGTTGAAGTAGTGGTCGTAGGTCCCCCGGGACTGGCCGTTGAAGAGGACGGTCACGTAGCGGGAGGCCATGTAGGAGGAGAGCAGCCCGATCGCGTACAGCGGGACGATGGCGACGACCCCGGCGATGATGCGCGTGGTGACCAGGTACGGCATGGAGCGGATGCCCATGCCCTCCAGGGCGTCGACCTCCTCGTTGATGCGCATGGCGCCGAGCTGGGCGGTGAAGCCGGCGCCCACGGTCGCGGAGAGGGCGAGTCCGGCGACGAGCGGGGCGATCTCGCGGGTGTTGAAGTACGCGGAGACGAACCCGGTGAACGCGGCGGTGCCGATCTGGTCGAGGGCCGCGTACCCCTGGAGCCCGACGACGGTCCCGGTGAAGAGCGTCATCGCGATCATCACGCCGACGGTGCCGCCGATGACGCCGAGCCCGCCGGAGCCGAAGGCGACCTCGGCGAGCAGCCGCTGCACCTCCCTGAGGTAGCGGCGCAGGGTGCGCGGGATCCACAGCAGGGCCCGGGCGTAGAAGAGGAACTGGTCACCGGAGCGGTCGAGCCAGGCGAGCGGGGAGGCCATGGGCGTCAGCCTCCCTTCGGCGGGACGATCTGGAGGTAGATGCCCGTCATGACCATGTTGACGAAGAAGAGCAGGAGGAAGGTGATGACGACGGACTGGTTGACCGCGTCGCCGACCCCCTTGGGGCCACCGCGCGGGTTGAGGCCGCGGTACGCGGCGACGATGCCCGCGATGAACCCGAAGACCAGCGCCTTGAGTTCGCTGACGTAGAGGTCGGGCAGCTGGGCGAGGGCGGAGAAGCTGGACAGGTAGGCGCCGGGGGTGCCGTTCTGCAGCACGATGTTGAAGAAGTAGCCGCCGAGGGTGCCGACGACGGAGACCAGGCCGTTGAGCAGGACCGCCACGCCCATGGTGGCCAGCACCCGGGGGACGACGAGGCGCTGCACGGGCGAGACGCCCATGACCTCCATGGCGTCCAGTTCCTCACGGATCTTGCGGGAGCCGAGGTCGGCGCAGATGGCGGAGCCGCCGGCGCCCGCGATCAGCAGGGCGACGATGAGCGGGCTCGCCTGCTGCACCACGGCGAGGACGCTGGCGCCCCCGGTGAAGGACTGGGCGCCGAGCTGCTGGGTCAGCGAGCCGACCTGGAGGGCGATGACGGCGCCGAAGGGGATCGAGACCAGGGCGGCGGGCAGGATCGTGACACTGGCGATGAACCAGAACTGCTCGACGAACTCGCGGAACTGGAAGGGTCTGCGAAAGATCGCGCGGCCCACCTCGGCGGCGAGGGCGAAGAGCCGTCCGGTCTGCCGGAGCGCGCCGGTGATCATGTGCCGCTCCCCGGTGCCCCGGCCGGGCCCGCCACCGTCGGCGCCGTTCCCGCCGCGGGCATCGGCAGGGTGGGGGCCGTGGGGCTCGTCGCGTACGTCCGCCGGATGGCGGAGCGCGCGGCGGGGGGCAGTTGGTCGATCATGCCCATGACACGCTGGCGGCGTCGGGCGACGGCGCGGCGTTCCGGGAGGCCCGGCGAGGGCTCCAGCTGCGGAACGATCTCCCGGGGCCCGCCGCCCGCCGCCGACCGGGAGCCGGCCGCCTCGGCGGCGAGGGTGGCGGCGTCCTTCTCCTCCGACATCCCGATGGGGCCCTCGCGCCGGCCGCCGAGGAACTGGGCCACGACCGGCTCCTCGCTGGTGAGCAGCACCTCGCGCGGGCCGAAGGTGACGAGCTCGCGCCGGAAGAGCATCCCCATGTTGTCGGGGACGGTGGCGGCGATGTCGAGGTTGTGGGTGACGATCAGCATCGTCGCGTCGATCTGCGCGTTGAGGTCGATCAGCAGCTGGGAGAGGTAGGCGGTGCGGACCGGGTCCAGTCCCGAGTCCGGCTCGTCGCAGAGGATGATCTGCGGGTCGAGGACGAGGGCCCGGGCCAGGCCGGCCCGTTTGCGCATACCGCCGCTGATCTCCCCCGGCAGCTTGCCCTCGGCGCCGAGGAGGCCGACGACCTCGATCCGCTCCATGACGATGCGACGGATCTCGGACTCCTTCTTGCGGGTGTGTTCGCGCAACGGAAAGGCGATGTTGTCGAAGAGGGACATCGACCCGAAGAGGGCGCCGTCCTGGAACATGAGCCCGAAGACTTTCCGCGTCTCGTAGATGTCGCGTTCGGGACTGTTCACCATGTCCACCCCGTCGATGAGGACACGGCCCCGCTCGGGTTTGAGCAGCCCTATGAGCGACTTCAGGAATACGGTCTTCCCGGTGCCGGACGGCCCGAGCATGACGCTCACCTCTCCGGCGGGAAGAGTGAGTGTCACGTCCTGCCAGATGCGCTGCTTACCGAAGGACTTGGTCAGACCCTCGACCACCACTTCGATTCCCATATCACCTCCAGCGGGCGTGCGTACGTGCGTCGTGTGCGCGGGCACGTGCCGGCCTCCCGCACTTGTCCCGTAGGAGACAGGGCAGGGCCCCGCGGCCCAGGGGGTGGAGCCACGAGGCCCTGCCGACGGATGTCCGTGCCGAAAGGACCGGAGACCGGCCGGCACCCGTCGTGGCTCCGGCCGACGACGGGGCCGCCGACCTGGAACCGAGCGCCACACCGGCACGCTACGACCGAGTAACCTCGGCGAGCAATACCGGGATCCGGGGTTTTCCGGGGGACCGTCCCCGGCTCGGGAGAACCTGTCACCGCGCAGACAAAGCGCGCCTGAGCCGTTGTCATCCGGTGAGCATTCCGGCCCTCCGAGGAAGCCGGCGAACCGACGGAAACGGCGAACAGGAAGGCGGAACAGGACGCAGAACAGGGACGCGGACAGGAAGGCACACGTACCACCGGCCGAAAATGTCGACATTAGCAGCGGTTGACTAAGGCGACTTGCGGACCGCTCACCCCGGAAACAGTTGGTTCCGCATTTCAAAGAATCATGTACCACGGCATTGTTCGGCCAAGTTTCCCGCAAGTAACGTCATGGCTCGCGGACAGGCAGTACCGAGCCGCCGGGCATACGGCCCCCTCGATCACTTCGGCCACGGCCCGTCTTCGCCGGTCAATCCAGAAGGAGCGTCCCGGAGCCATGAAGAAAACCTCGAGAAGGATCGCTGTCGTGGCGGGTGCGGCCGCGGCCGCGTTCGGCCTCACCGTCGGACCCGCCTCCGCGGTGCCCTCCACGGTGTGGACCGTCACCCCGTCACCGGCCTCTTTCACCGCCACGAACTCCGGCAACATCGTCCTGACGGCCACCATCCCGATGACGTGCACGACCTCCGGCGCGTCGGGCACCCTGCAGAGCGCCACCGGCAACCCGGCGACGGTCGCGAACATCAACGCCATCAACTTCGGCACGAGCGCCTCGCCCTGTACCAGTGTCCTGGGCAACGTCACCACCGTGTCGGTCACCCCCTGGACGGTCGTCGCCCAGGACTACACCGCCTCGACCGGTGTCACCCGGGGCTACGTCGGCAACGTCACGGCCAACGTGACCGCCGGCGCCTGCAAGTTCACGGTGACGGGCAAGGCCTCGGCCACCTACACCAACTCGACCGGCATCCTGGCGGTCAACAGCGTCGCCGGTGACCTGGCCGTCAGCGCCAGCCCGGCCCCCGTCAACTGCGGCACGGTGGTCACGACCGCCACCCGGCCCACCTTCCGGGGCAACTACGCCGTCAAGGTGGCGGGCACCAGCACCATTCCGCGGATCGTCGGCTCCAACCCGTAGGAACAGCACCGCTCGCGACCGCCCGGCCGGCACCTCGGGCCGGGCGGTCGCGGTCC